>JACOVV010000215.1 GCA_016177145.1 Candidatus Omnitrophota bacterium
ATGCAGATTAGGGCAGGCACAGGGGCCTGCCCCTACGTGTGATAAAATGATTAAAATCTCATTAGACCATCTTAATCTCTATTACGGCTCCTTTCCGGCGCTGAAGAATGTTTCCACGCAGATCAAGGCGAACCAGGTGACGGCGATCATCGGTCCTTCCGGATGCGGAAAGTCAACCTTGCTTCGCTGTATCAACCGGATGAACGAAGTGATTGCGGATGTCAAGGTGGAGGGGACCATTTTGGTAGATGGTGAAGATATTTTGCGGAAAGAAGCCGATCTAAGGGAGCTTCGCCGGAGAATTGGGATGGTCTTCCAGCGTCCAAACCCGTTCCCGCTCGCTGTCTTTGACAACGTGGCATACGGCCCCTGGGTGCACCGAATCCGGGATCAGAAAGAATTAGAACAAAGAGTCCAGGAGAGTCTCGTGGCGGTAGGGTTATGGGATGTTTTAAAAGACCGCCTCGACGCGCCGGCGTTAAAACTCTCCAGCGAGCAGCAACAGCGGCTCTGCATCGCCCGGCTGGTGGCGACACGATCGGAAATTTTGTTGATGGACGAACCCTGTTCGGCGCTCGACCCCATCGCGACTGCCAAGATAGAAGAGTTGATTTACGAATTGAAAAAGAAGTACACTATTGTCCTCGTCACTCATAACATGCAGCAGGCGGCCCGGATCTCGGATGAGACCGGGTTTATGCTCTTGGGAGAGCTGGTGGAGTTCGGCGTGACCGATCGGTTGTTCACCGCGCCGCAGGATCAGAAGACGGAAGAGTATATTACAGGGAGGTATGGATAATGGAACGCCACTTCGATTCTGAATTAGGGCAATTAAAAGAGAAATTATTGAGAATGGCCGGGATGGTTGAGGAGGCGGTCAGTCTTTCGATCAAGGCATTGGTGGATCGGGATGAACCGTTGGCCCAGAAGATTATCAAGGAAGACCAGCAGATCAACCAGATAGAAATCGAGATTGATGAAATGGCATTTAGATTATTAGCCCTTCACCAACCGACAGCGGTGGATCTTCGTTTTATCATCATGGCACTACGAATCAACACCGATTTGGAGCGGATGGGAGATCTAGCTGTCAATATCAGCGAACGGACGCTTGATTTGCTCAAGGAACCGCTCTTAAAACCGCTGATTGATATCCCCCGCATGGCGGCCATGGCGCAAAAGATGGTGAAAGACAGTCTAGACGCTTTCGTCAACAAAGACGCGGACCTTGGCCGGAGTGTCTGCAAACGGGATGACGAAGTGGATGACTTGAACCTCCAAATCTTCCGTGAACTTCTGACCTACATGAGTGAAGATCCTCACACCATCAAGCGGGCCATTGATTTGATTCTTATCGCCAAACACCTGGAGCGGATCGCCGACCACGCCACCAACATCGGCGAAGACGTCGTCTATCTCGTCAAAGGGAAATCCATCAAGCACCGTGTCTACGAGAAGACGGAACAATAAGGATTACTCCCCCAAATATGCCTGCCGCACAGTCGGGTTTTCCAGGAGTTCTGTTCCTTTTCCTTCGAGAGTGATTCTGCCGGTTTCCATGACGTAGCCATAGTGGGCGCAGGAGAGGGCCATCCAGGCGTTCTGCTCGACGAGTAAAATCGTGGTCCCCTGTTCGTTGATTTCCTGAATCAGGTTGAAAACGGTTTCGACCATTTTTGGAGCGAGGCCGAGACTCGGTTCGTCCAGAAGCAAAAGTTTGGGGCGGGACATCAACGCCCGTGCCATGGCGAGCATCTGCTGTTCCCCGCCGCTTAAGTTCCCCGCTAATTGGTGGAGGCGTTCTTTCAAGATCGGAAACAGCGTTAAAAGTTCCTGACGCTGGAGTTCGACCTCTTTGGCGTTCCGCTGAATGTAAGCTCCCAGATCCAAATTCTCTTTCACGGTGAGATGTTGAAAGACCCGTCTTCCCTCCGGCACATGGGTCATGCCGAGCTTGACGATTGTCTCTGGCGGGAGTTTTTCGGCCGATTTCCCTTCCAACAAAATCTGTCCTGCTGTTACCGGTACAATCCCTGAGAGGGTCATTAATAGAGTGGTTTTTCCCGCTCCATTGGCGCCGATGAGAGTGACGATTTTTCCTTGAGGGATCTCTAGTGAGATTCCTTTGAGAATTTCGTTCTTGCCATAACCGGCGTGGAGGCGGGTGACTTTAAGCATGGGGTTTATATCCTTTTCCCAAATACGCCTCGATGACTCTCGGGTCCTTTTGGACCTCCTGGGGGGACCCTTCGGAAATTTTTTTGCCGTAATCGAGAACGATTACTTTATCAGAAATCGGCATGACCACTTTCATATCGTGTTCGATCAATAAGATCGTGATCCCGCGTTCGCGGATGGAGCGGATGAGATTCAAGAGGTCCTCTTTTTCCGTCGGGTTCATCCCGGCGGCCGGTTCATCAAGCAAAAGGAGTTTGGGATCACAGGCGAGCGCGCGGGCGATTTCCAGTTTTCTCTGATGGCCGTAGGAGAGGTTTCGCGCCAGCTCATTGGATTTTTCAGCGAGGCCGCAGAATTCCAGAAGCTCAAGAGAGTGTTTTTCGATCTTTTCTTCTTCACCTCTGGCACGCGGCAGGTTGAAAAGAATACTGACGACATCCGCCCTTGTCTTCGCGTGGGCGCCGACCTTGACGTTTTCAAGGACGGTCATGTTTTTGAAGAGCCGGATCGTCTGAAAAGTCCGCGCGATCCCGATACGGGTGATCCAATGGGGAGGGAATTTGAGGATTTCCCGGCGGTAATCTCCTAAGGTGACGTTTCCTTCCTGCGGGTGGTCAATGCCGCTGATGCAGTTAAAAAGAGTTGTTTTTCCCGCGCCGTTGGGGCCGATCAAGCTGACGATTCTGCCCCGCTCGACGCTCGTGCTGATTTTATCGAGCGCGACGACCCCGCCGAAGCGCTTGGTGAGGTTTTGGATTTCTAAGAGAATGGGTGGTTGTACCGTCATGGTGTTTTAAAATATTCGTGTAGGGGCGGGGTTACCCCGCCCCCTACTTTCTCAATTCCTCCCGATGTTTAATATCTCCCATCAACCCCTGCGGACGGAAGATCATCATCAGGATTAACGCGATTCCAAATAACAGCATCCGGTACATTTGAAAACCCCTCAGCATTTCCGGCAAGAGGGTCAGGACAAACGCCCCCAGGATGGCTCCGCGGATGCTCCCAAGCCCCCCCAGAACCACCATGGCCAGAATCATGACCGAGAGGATAAAATCAAAACTGTCCGGGGAGATCGTTCCTTGTTTGGCCGCGAAAACGCATCCGGCGATTCCGGCGATGCCGGCGCCCAATCCAAACGCTAGAAGTTTCGAACGAATCAGATCTACTCCCATGCAGGAAGCGGCGAGTTCATCTTCCCGCATCGCGACCCAGGCCCGGCCGATCCGGGAATTTTCAACGCGCGCCAAAGCGAGAGCCGTGAAAACACAGAGAACGAGAAGAAGGTAATAATAAGGAATAGGGTTAACGCCAAACGAATCACCGTTCCAAAACGTAGGATGGGCAATTCCCAAAAGGCCATTGGGGCCTCCTGTGATTTCATCGAGGTTATTGAGGATGATACGGATGATTTCACCAAAACCCAAAGTCACAATCGCTAAATAATCTCCGCCGAGACGCAAGGTCGGCGATGCCAAAAGGAGGCCAAAGAGGGCGGTCGAAATGAAACTAAAAATGAGTGAAGGCCAAAAAGGGATCTGCCAATGAAGATTTAGGAGTCCATAGGTATAAGCGCCGATCGCGAAGAAGGCGGCGTAGCCCAGGTTCAAAAGCCCGGCGAATCCAACGATGACATTTAGCCCAAGGGCGAGCAGAATAAAAATGCCGGTCGTGACCAAAAGGTCAATGTGATACATGTTCTTGTTGAAAAGGGGAATGAGGGAGAAAATAAGAATGGCGGCCGTGATTGTAATGAGACGGATTCGGTTATTCATTGATTTATTATTCTTGTATTAATGTAGGGGCAACCCCCTGTGGTTGCCCGACGTAGGGGCG
>JACOVV010000216.1 GCA_016177145.1 Candidatus Omnitrophota bacterium
CTCCAACCCGTCGCGCGTCCTCAAAACATTTCCATTAATGTCCGCCGAGCCCTCTATCAGGACCAGGTAAGCTTGCCGCCCCTTCCGGACATCAAAACCGATTGACCGCCCCTTTTCCAGAGAAACCACGTCAATATTCGCGTCCTGATGGATTTTAACCGGCGCGTCCCCTTCTTCCGGAGAAACCAGACGCAGCCACCGGTTCTCCCGGAGCCCCCATTCAAAAGGATAGTCTCCATAACGAGGAGTATGGCCTTTCTTGTCCGGCAGAATCCATATCTGCAGAATTCTCGTCGTCTCCTTACCGGTATTATGCTCGCTGTGCGTCACACCGGTACCGGCGCTCATATACTGGATTTGCCCCCGCGTCAGGGTGCGGCGGTTTCCCATGCTGTCGGTATGCGTCAACCCACCGGCTACTACATAGGAGACGATTTCCATGTCCCTGTGAGGATGAGCGTCAAAACCGGTCCCCGCTTCGATCAGGTCATCATTGATCACCCGCAGCGCCCCAAACCGCATGCGCCGGGGGTTATCATATTCCGCGAACGAAAAATGGAACCAGCTTTTCAACCACCCTTGCTCCGACCGGCCATGCTGGGTTTCTTTGAAGATGTTGATCATAAGGATTTATACTGTACCCCATTAACAAGAGGGTGACGCGATGAGCGGTTAGGACTTTAAAAAAGACATGCGTCTAGAATACTTAACATAATTAGGGGCCTGGCCCCTAATTATGTTAGAATCCTCCCATTTTCTTAGCTTCTGTAATCGCTCTAAAGAATTCATCTTCGGCATTTCTTAAAAGACGGTCTTTGCCATGTTTGAAATCCTTAAATCCCTGCCAGAAACGTATCACATTAACTTTACCTTTCGGTGGAAAGACGATTGCGAGCGGATTAAATTCCTTCCCTCCACCCCAATAACGGAAAATCCTGCTCTCCAAGCGATCTTCTTTTAACCAACTATTACGTTCAGACCAATTCAGACAGACAATATCTTTTTCTATCTTAGGAAACATATTCTCACGGATATAATCATCCCAATTAGGACTATTTGAATGTATGAATAAAGCTGCTTTTCCCCTCGGATACCACTTCTTTTTGAATTGCCTACCCAGCCACACTCCGTAAAGTTTCCACCCCTGAATCATCATCCAAAAGAATAAGATAACAGGCCATAGGCCAAAGAAAAACATTATCAATAATAACCAAAGCAGAATATTGGCTACAATTCTCCAGAACCCCTTAATCTCTTTACCGTCAATTTTAAGTGACATTATAGCCGGTCATACTCAGCGTCTTTTTCGTTATTCCATAACCCTCTTAAAACAGGGTCTTGATCTAAGTGCCCGCTCAAATCGGATAACATCTTTTTCTCGGACTCCTGCCGCAAGCATACTGTAGTACCCCATTTATTAATAGAGTCCATTTTATGCTATCCCAAGAGCAAACAGAATGGCCTTTTCGATATTCTTTATTTTCTCTGGGCGCAATTCACAAATTTTTTCGGTTAAAAGCGCTTTAGGAATAGTTGTCAATACATCTAAATTCACCACGCACTCCTTCGGCATGCCATCGGATTTACTTAAGTGGACTTCCACAGGAATATGGCGGATGACCGTAGTTACCTGCGCAACGGTGACTACCTCCCTCACTTGAATTGCGGTATCTCTAGAAAGCAAAAGGACAGGCCTTTTGCCCGCAGGTTTTGGCAGTTCAGCCCACCAGATCTCCCCCCGTTTCATTACCAAGACTCCTTCTCATTAAAGTTGGCGATTCCCGCTTTTAAAAGAGCGCCGACTTCCGTGATTTTTTCTGGATGTCTTCGGTATCCTTCCACATAACGCCGTTCCAACTCCTGGTTTTTACGCGCTTTCAGCCAGGTATGAATCGCTTCCAGCAAGATTTTACTGCGGCTTTGACGAGTCTGCCGGCGCAAAGATTCGATGATCTTAAACTCCTGCAGCGGCAAACTGATGGCTGTTTTAATGACCTTTGACATCGCTTTATTCCTCCTTATCGCCTTGCAGTGGTATTACTCTATACATACTATAGTATACCAAATTAGATTACTAAAGTCAACTTGCGGAGAGAGAACAGAGGTATTTATGGAGAACCTTTTTATTTTTCGTCATCTTCATCGCCCAATACGTGATGATCAAATCCGCGCCGGCGCGGTGGAGAGAAAGCAATGTTTCGCGGATGGCATCTTCGGAGAGCCATCCTTTCTGAATGGCGGCTTCGAGCATGGCGTATTCGCCGCTGACGCAGTAGGCGGCGGTCGGCATATTGAATTTTTGTTTCACCTGGCAGAGGATATCGAGATACGGCAATCCCGGTTTCACCATGACGATATCGGCCCCTTCCTTAATATCATCGGCGACTTCACGCAAAGCTCCCTTGGCATCGGCTGGATCAAGTTGGTAGCCGCGCCGGTTGCCAAATCGCGGCGCCGAATCGGCCGCTTCACGGAACGGGCCGTAAAAAGCCGACGCGAATTTCGCCGAATACCCCATGATCGGCGTCTCTTGATATCCATTCTGATTGAGAATCTTCCGGATCTCACCCACCTGCCGCTTCATCATACTGCTCGGAGCGACCATATCCGCTCCAGCTTGGACGTGTGAGAGGGCAGTTTGGGCCAGAAGTGGTAACGTAGCATCATTATTAATTTCAACATTTTCATGCTTAGTTCGTCTTAATTTTTGACTTTTGACTTTTGACTTTTGACTTTCTACGATTCCGCAATGCCCATGCGATGTGTATTCACAAAGACACACATCCGTGATCACCGCGATCCCCTTCACCTTCGCCTTCACCACGACGACCGCCTGCTGGACGATGCCGACCGGTGCGTAGGCCTGGCTGCCGACATGTTCTTTCTTTTTGGGGAGCCCAAAGAGAAGAATCGCCTTCAGTCCCAACC
>JACOVV010000217.1 GCA_016177145.1 Candidatus Omnitrophota bacterium
GTTTAAATGGTGGTTATAAAGATTTTGACTTTCATATTGTTCATGGTAATTTTCGGACGCCGCATCATAATGAGTTGACACCTTATTCAATGTTTCTGGACGCTGTAGCATTAGATCTCCACCTGACGACACGTTTTTCATGGAAGGATGGTCGGGGCGGCTGGATTCGAACCAGCGACCTCTTGAACCCCATTCAAGCGCGCTGCCAAACTGCGCCACGCCCCGTTAAAAAAACTAAAACTCCGCCCGCATGGGGCGATTCATTAAAAAATCTATCGATTCCTGCGGGTTTTTATTTTCAAAGATAACCCGGTAGACTTCCTCAGTGATGGGGACCTCCGCTCCTAACTTGCGGGCCAACTCTCTGGCTGACTGGACAGTATCCACTCCTTCCACCACCATCTCGGTTGACCTTAGGACATCTTGGACCGGTTTCCCCTTGGCCACCGCTTCTCCAAAACCGCGATTTCGGCTTCTCTGGCTTAAACAGGTCGTGATCAAGTCTCCCAAACCTGACAACCCGGAAAATGTCTCCCGTTTAGCCCCCGCCAGAACACCTAAACGTGTTATCTCCTCAAGGCCTCTCGCCAGCAGGGCTGCTTTGGCATTGGACCCAAACCCAAGCCCGTCAGAAAGACCTGCCGCAATCGCAATCACATTCTTAAGCGCTCCGCCCAATTCAACTCCTATGACATCATTACTGGCGTAGAGACGAAACCGCTGGGTTGAAAGATTTTTTTGCGTTTGCTCGGCAATTTCCTTTGACGGAGACGCCACAACAGCCGCCCCGGGCATTCCGGCGGCAACCTCATAGGCAATCGTCGGTCCTGACAGAACCGCGAGCTTCTCCGGGCGGATGATCTGCAGAATCAACTCCGACATCCTCAAAAGACTCTGTTGTTCAAGTCCCTTTGCCACACTGACAACAACAGCTTTTTTAAGCGGGATACCCTTCATTTTTTCCATCACAGTCCGCATATGCCGAGACGGAACCGCTAGAATGACAAATTCCGCGCCTTTGACAGCTTCTTGTAAATCCGAGGTAATACGAATAGCGCTTGGGAGCGTCACCCCTGGAAGAAATTTTATGTTTTCTTTTTTCTCCTCTAAAACCCTAACATACTCAGGAGAAACCGACCACAAGCTCACCTGATGTTGACGCCCTTCCAGAATAATCGCTAAACTGGTTCCCCATCCTCCGTCCCCTACAACCGCTATTTGAGACATGCGGCTAATATAACACCTGCCGTTGGATGACGTCAATGAAGGTTTAAAAGCAAGCGAAGGAAACGAAAAGCGTCTCGCAGCGGCCTTATCTGACTGACCGATCCATTATAGATGGAATGAATTGGCACCGAAGAGATATTAAATCCAAGCCGCCCCGCCTGAATGACTAGCTCGGATTCGCCTTCGAACCGACGGCTCCTTAGCCGGACTTTCTCTAAGAGCTCTCGATGGATCAGCCGATAGCCGCATTGCGTGTCGAATACCCTCTGATGGATCATGCTGGAAATCAAGCAAGACATTACTTGGTTAGTCAGCCAGCGAAGGACGGGCATTTTTTGTTTTGGCCGAAGCCGATTCCCAATGATCAGGACGGCGTTTTCCCCCTCGGCTTTCTCAAGGAACAGAGGAATCTCCTCAGGATTGTGCTGGCCGTCTCCATCCATCGTTAATATCCATTCGTAATCTTCTCTGAGAATTTCTTGAAACCCTTGGCGAAGCGCGGCCCCCTTTCCTCGATTGATCAGGTTGTAAATGACCTTGCCCTGAGCGTGCTTCACTAATTGAGCGGTCCTATCGGAAGACCCATCATCAATCACGAGCACGTCCGGAATATATTTTTTAACTTGATGAACCAGCGTTCCGATGGTCTTTGCTTCGTTATAAGTTGGAATAAGAACACAAATTCTCATAGAGAGAAAACACCGGGGCTAAATTCTAGCTCATCGGCTCCCAGAATTTCCTGAATACCAGCCATTGAGTGGGGTGCTGACGTATTCGCTCTTCTAATTTCTGCGCGCATTTTTGAGTTAATTCCTTAACGGCATCATCGTTACAGCCGGTAAATTTCTCGCAAACAAGGGGCTCGTCAATCGTCATATTAATCTTATCATCTTCTTGCCGGATGATAAAAACAGGGATGATCGGCGCCCCCGTTTTCAGCGACAGATAAGCCGTCCCTCTGGGAAAACTCACGAGCTTTCCCAAAAATTGAATGGGAACGCCTTGCTGGGTATAGTCTCGATCTCCTACAATCGCGATGAGGTGATTTTCACGCAATCCTTGAATAGCCCCCTTGAGAGCCGATGAAAGCGGGATGGAACGAACCCTTTTTGAGAGCCGCTGCTTCACAAAGAATTCATCGACCCCTTGGTCACGATGCGCCAGCGCTATCGCTTCTAATTCAAACCCTAAACTCCCTAGGACCGCGCCTCCAAGCTCCCAGCTTCCCAGGTGAGCGGTGAGAAGAATCCCTCCTTTACCATGGACAAGAACTCTTCGCACTCTTTCCAAACCATTCAAAACAACATGATTTTCTATAAACGCCTGATTTATTCTGGGGATTCGGAAAAAATCGACCAGGTACTTAGCAAATTGAATGTAGACTTCTTGGATTAACGCTTTTGACTCTCTCTTTGCTAACGGCCTTTGGAGGATTTGCTGTAAGTTTTCTTGAATCCAATTTCTCTCTCTGCGTTGGATTTTAGAATAAAGAAGGCCTACCTTCCTCGCCAAGCGGTAAGCCGTCTTTTGCGGAAGACGTAAAACAATCCAGGACGCAATACGAAACGCGAGAGATAATCCCATCACATTTTTCTGCCCGCTACCTCCTTGCCAAACGAAGAGCCAACGCCGCCGTCTCAATGGCAGAATGAGGACGCGCCAGTTGTTGAGCCGCTTCCCTCATATCTCGGACTAATTGAGGACCGCACAGTAACCTCTGCGTCAGCAGAGCCACTTCTCTTCCATCAACCGCCTGCATCGAAATTCTTTTGTTCAACAGAATGCGCGCGTTCAGCGCTTCCTGGCCGGGAATCGGGTTAATCAAGATCATTGGCAGACGCATCGCAACCGCTTCCGCCGACGTGAGCCCTCCCGGCTTAGTTACCAGAACCAGCGACGCGGCCATCAATTCATTCACTTCCTTCAGGTAACCGTAGATCACGACTTTTTTGTTAATTTCTTCTTGATGCCGTTCCAGCCACCGTTTTAGGGGGCTATTGCTCCCGCAGACCACCGCTAATTGAAATGGATCTGACAACTGCGCTAATTCTTGCACTACGTCTTTGATGGGTCCAAGCCCCTGGCTCCCTCCCATGACTAATACAACCGGTAATTTTGGATCTAATCCCCAGCGCGTCCGAATCGTTTCATTGGATGGAACCCGTGTAAAATTAGGATCGATAGGAATGCCAAATTCATAAATTCGTTCGGCGGGAATGCCGCTTTTCTTAAAACGGTCCACAGCGATGAATGAACCCACAATGTAGGCATCAACGTTGTCATACATCCAATAGGAGTGCGGGCAATAATCCGTTAAAACGGCAATAATAGGCAAATCCATTTTCTCTCTCTTTTTGTAATCAGCAACCATGCCGCAGGGAAAGGCCTGCGTGCAAATGATCGCGTCTGGTTTAAATTCTTTGATCAGTTTGGAGAGTTTTTTCGAGTTGAAACGATGGATCAATTTCCTAAACGTTTGCGTGTTTTTAACCAGGGCCGGATTGTCATACAAGAAATCCCAAACCTCCGGGGTTGTCTGAATCACTTTCAAATAAGTTTCAGAGACGACCCGCTCCAGGATAGGATTGGTGTAGCGGAAGGAATTAATGAGAGAGGTCGTGATCGTGGGATCAATCTGGTGAAGCGCTTTATCAATGGCGAGCGCGGCCGCGTGATGACCCGAACGGGGTGAAATGTACATTAACAAGACGCGGAATTTCATCGTCGCTAATCTCCCACATTCAGAAACCTCTGGATTCTTCCGATGGCAGTCTTTAATTTTTCTTCTGGGGCCACCAGAGCGAACCGGACATACCCCTCTCCATACTCCCCAAATCCAGTTCCCGGAGAAGCCGCGACTCCGGTTTCCTTGATCATCCGGGTGGTGAATTCTAACGCGGTCAAGGTATTATACTGGACCGGAATTTTAGCCCAGACGTAAAAAGTCGCCTTCGGCTTGGGGATCCGCCAACCAATGGCGTTGAGCCCATCGACAAACAGCTCTCTTCTCTTCCGGTAAATTTCAACGTTTCTCTTGACGCACTCCTGCGATCCGGTGAGCGCTTTGATGGCCGCCCACTGCACCGGCCTGAAAATGCCGAAATCGATATAACTCTTTGTTTTCGCCAGACTCGCTAGAATCTCTTTGTTGCCAACCACAAACCCAATTCTCCACCCCGCCATATTGTAAGACTTCGACAAAGTGTGAAACTCGATCGCCCCGCCCTGTTTCGCCCCTGGAACCTGCAGGATGCTTGGCGCCTGATAACCATCGAAGACAATATCGGAGTAAGCCAGATCACTCGCTAAAATCAATTCTTTGGAACGAGCCCAATCAATCAAATCCTCATAAAATTTCCGGTCCACCACCTGGGAGGTCGGATTGTGGGGATAGCTGACGAATAAAAGCTTCGCCCGCTTCGTCACTTCTGGATTCACGCTTTTGAAATCAGGAATAAACTGGTTTTCCGCCGTCAGCGGGAGACTGTATAAAATTCCCCCCGCCATAATGACTCCGTCGAAGTGAACCGGATAGGTCGGATTAGGGACAATGGCGATATCATCGTGATTCAGGAACGCGAGCGAAAGATGGGCGACCCCTTCTTTGGCGCCGATTAAAGGAAGGACTTCCGTTCCGGGGTCTAATTGAACCTTAAAACGCTGGTAATACCATTGGGCGATGGCTTCTTTTAATTTTTTCTCCACCATCCCCGACGGACGGGAATACCGGTGATTTTCCGGATCCTTCGCCTGACGGCAAAGTTCCTCCACCACTTCTTCAGGCGCCGGAAGGTCGGGATTACCCATTCCAAGATCAATGACCTCAACCCCTTAAGCGCGCACTTCCTCTTTCAATTGGTCCACCACCGTAAAAAGATAGGCGGGTAAACGTTTCATTCGATTTGCTTCTTGCATCATTTCACTCCTTAATTAAATTTTCTGAAATTCTCTTCCGCGTGATACGAACTTCTCACAAACGAGCCGCTGGCAACCGAAGAGAAACCCATTTCGTACGCTTTCTCTTCATACCACTTAAATTGGTCCGGGTGAATGAATTCGACCACTTTCAAACGATCCGAGGCCGGCTGAAGATATTGTCCCACGGTAAGCAATTGACATCCCGCTTCCCTTAAATCCCTGAGGACCTCGATCACTTCATCCGGCGTTTCCCCAAGACCTAACATTAAACCACTTTTTGTCCAAATTGTCTCTCTTTTCTCTTTCGCCCGCCTTAATAATCCGATCGAGCGCTCATACCTGGCCTGCGGCCTGACCCAGGGATGCAGACGGACGACCGTCTCCAGATTATGGTTTAAAATATCGGGGCCTGCCGCGAGAATCGTTTCAAGATGAACTTCATTTCCGCGGAGATCGGAAATGAGCGTTTCAATTAAAATTGCCTTATCTTTTTTTCTGATCGCCTCAATCACTTTAGCAAACTGGCCGGCCCCGCCGTCTTTTAAATCGTCTCTGGCGACCGCTGTGATGACCACATGACGGAGCCCCATTTCCAGAGCCGCTTGGGCCACATGTTCAGGTTCTTTTTCATCCACCGGCAGGGGTCTCCCCTGATCAATCGCGCAGAAACCGCAGCGGCGGGTGCAGACATCCCCCAAAATCATGAAGGTCGCGGTCCCCTTCGAGAAACATTCCGAAAGATTGGGACACCGGGCGCTCTCGCAGACCGTGTGCAAACTTAAACCGCCCACTAGAGTGCGGAGACGGTTGACCCCCGGCCCGTGAGAAAGAGGCCTCTTTAGCCACGGCGGCAGGCGCCTTACCTCGCTGCTTAACTCCAAACTGCTTCTGTCCATATCTCCGAAAGTGTCGGATGGGGATGGATCACCCGCTTCAATTGATCCAGATTAGCCCCCATCTCCAACGCGAGAGTCCCTTCGCTGATCAGCTCGCTGATATGAGCCCCGATTCCATGAACGCCTAAAAGTTTACCGCTCTTTTCCTCGGCCAATATTTTCAACCAGCCCTGCGGTTCTCCCAGGATATGAGCCCTTCCTAAACTCGCGTAATAACTCTTTTTGACCTGATAAGAGAGTCCCTTTTTCTTTAACTCTTCTTCGCTGGCGCCGACAGAAGCCGCTTCAGGAACGGTAAAAACAACCTGCGGGACCCATCGGCTCACTTCCATCTTGTTTCCCAAAATATTTTCCACAGCCACAATCCCGTCGTGGCTGGCGGCATGAGCCGTCAAGTTTCTTCCGGTCACATCGCCAATGGCGTAAATAGTCGGGATATTGGTTCGGAGCGATGCGTCAACACTGACCGCCCCTTTGTCGGTTTTGATCCCGACCGTTTCAACGCCAATATCCTGCGATTGAAATTCACGTCCGACTGAAACCAGCAGAACCTCCGCGCTGATTTTTTCCCCGTTTGAAAGAACTGCCGTGACTGCCTTGCCGCTTTTCTTCACTTCCTCAAAGGTATTTTTAAGAAAAATCCGGATTCCTTTCTGGGTAAAAATAGCCGCGAGACGTTTTGCTATTTCTTCATCAAACCCGGGCAGAAGCCGCTCCCGGGCCTCAACCAGAGTCACCTGGCTTCCCAGCATTTGATACAGACCAGCCATTTCACAGCCGGTGACTCCCCCGCCAAGAATCAAAAGTTCTTTGGGAATTTTTCTAAGCGCGAGAAGTGAATCACTGGATAAAATTCTCTCACCATCCAGAGGAATCCCCTTTAAGGAGCGCGGACGGCTCCCGGTCGCGATGATGATGGATTTCGCGTCAATCGAAGAGGATGTTTGATCGGAATTTTTTATCTCGATCCGGGTGGGCGACACTAATTTCCCGCGGCCGTGAAACCGCTCTATCTTGTTTTTATCGAAGAGCGCCTGAATCCCTTTTTCCAGTTGTCCCACCAGCTGGTCTTTCCAAGAAATGACACTGGCAAAATCAAGCGGCTGATTCCTTTGTTGAGCGGCGGTGATCAGAGCTTTGGTGGGAATACAGCCGGTGTGAAGACAAACACCCCCCAGTTTTTTCTCTTCGACGACGGCGACCTTTGCCCCCTTTTTGGCGGCGTGGAGCGCCGCAACATACCCTCCGGGCCCCGCTCCCAGAATCGCGATGTCATAGGTCATAACTTCAGACTGGCAATTCCTTCCTTGACAACTTTGGCGGAATGATGAAGCGCCTCTTTTTCCGCCGGATCCAGCGAAAGTTCCATAACCTGCTCTACCCCCCCGGCTCCTAATTTCGCGGGGACGCCGATAAAAAGGTCCCGAAGCCCATA
>JACOVV010000225.1 GCA_016177145.1 Candidatus Omnitrophota bacterium
CATTGCAATGTGCCCCTACGGACGCAAACAGGAATTTGATGGGAGATAAGGATAAACAAAAAATGATTCTTAAATCAAAAATAGAAGAATCTGCTGGTTATATCCGAAAATTTCTTCGAGGGTCGCCTGAAATCGGCATTATTCTTGGAACAGGTCTTGGGAATCTGGCGGCGCAGATCCAGGAGAAAATTGAAATTGACTATGGCCAGATCCCGAATTTCACCGTCTCGACTTCTATTGGACACCGGGGAGTGTTGGTCGCAGGCAAGGTTAGCGGCCGCCAGGTGATCGCGATGGAGGGGCGGTTTCATTATTACGAAGGATACACGATGCAGGAAGTGACCTATCCGGTACGGGTGATGAAAGCGCTGGGGGCGAATACTTTAATTGTATCCAATGCCGCCGGCGGAATGAATCCGGATTACGAATCGGGCGATTTGATGATTATCAGCGACCACATCAATCTCATGGGGGATAATCCGCTCAGAGGGCCGAACGACGATTCACTCGGACCCCGATTCCCCGATATGATCGAACCCTATAACGACAAATTAGCGCGATTGGCGGAATCTATTGCGAAACAATTGAAGATCAAAGTCCATAAAGGAGTCTATGTCGGTGTGGCGGGGCCTAATCTGGAGACCAGGGCCGAGTACCGTTTCCTGCGCAACATCGGTGCCGATGCGGTTGGGATGTCTACGGTTCCTGAAGTAATCGTTGCTGTCCACATGGGGATGAAAGTTCTGGGGATCAGCTGCATCACCGATGAATGTATTCCGGAGACATTGAAACCGCTCGATATTGAGAAAGTACTGGCGGTCGCCAAAAAAAGCGAGCCGGTGTTATCAAAGCTGGTGATGGAGGTTATTAAACAAATGTAGGGGCGGGTTTCAAACCCGCCCCTACGAAAAAGGGGTGCGCGATGTCAAAAAAATGGGCATTCGTTGTGATTTTTCTCCTCTTGCCCTGCCGGTGGATTGGCGCCGAAGAAGTCGTGCTTTCGACCATCGTCGGCGACGACAGCGGCGGCCAACATAGCTTGGATGCCAGCGATGGAAGCCCTGCGAACGCCGTCTACGTGGACAGCGTCGGCAACGTCGGCATTGGGACCACGAATCCTCCATCAAAACTAACTCTCCAATATAACCAGGCGGATGGTTCACCGACATTCGGCACTACTACCGGCGCAATTCACATAGACCCCCAGGGCAACCAATCTTCTATTACGTTTGGAGCTAATGACGCATGGTCGGGTGAACTCGCACAGGCGGGTATTTACGCGACTGCTAATGGAACCTACGGAAGCCGACTCTACTTTGCTACGACCAACAGTTATGCCACGGGCGCTCAAACTCGAATGTTTATTCAGAATAACGGCAACGTTGGCATCGGGACGACGAACCCTGGAACCATCCTCCATCTCTACAATGCCGCCGCAAATGCGGAAATCAGTCTTGACGCGCCGGCCGACAATACAAGGGCTTCGGCCATCGTCCACAAACGAGGAGGACTCCAACGTTGGTGGGTGGGCTCCAATAATAATGTGGGAGCGGACGACTATGCCTGGTATCGTTACAACAACTTAGGAGGATTTCTTGGTACCGCCATGACCATCCTTCGCGCAAGCGGCAACGTCGGCATCGGGACGACTACTGATCCGACAAGACTTTTAGATGTTAATGGAGAAACTCGGTTAATGAAAGGAACTAATCCGATTAATTTCACGGATGCGTGGGAGGGGACTCCCGATAGTCCTACCAATGTGGCGGAGATTTCCAATGATACGGGTGGATTCAGGGCTCTTATGATTGTGGGCAATAGATCGCGCGACTATGGCGGCGGGAGTCGTTTCAGAACAGTGGCAATGTGGGACAAAGTTGGCATTGGTCATCCGGATCCTGGTTCTTACACCTTATATGTCAACGGGCCCTTGGCAGTGAATAGCGCCACGGCAAATAAAACAGGGGGTAATACCTGGGGGAGTTTGTCCGATATCCGATTAAAGGAAATCACAGGCGGTTTTGGTTATGGACTTCAAGAAATCCTAAAATTGGAACCGGTGAGGTATCATTACAAAACTAATCCAGAGCTTGGGCTTTCTTCCGATGAAGAACATGTGGGATTTTCAGCGCAGCAGGTGCGAGAAATTATCCCTGAGGCGGTCAGAGAAAACGAAAAAGGATATCTTGTTGTTGAGGCCGATCCGATCTTATGGGCGATGCTCAACGCGATCAAAGAACAAAACAGAAGAATAGAAGAATTAGAAAAGAAATTAACGGAACATGGCCTCTCCTCAAATTGATTACAAAGCGACTCTCAATCTCCCGCGTACCGATTTCCCGATGAAGGCGAGTCTGGCGCAGAAGGAACCGCAGATTCTCGAGAAATGGAAGAGGGAGAATCTCTACGGACAGATTCGCTCCGGATCAGCCGGCAAGCCGAAGTTTATCCTTCACGACGGTCCGCCGTATGCCAATGGCGATATCCATATTGGCCACGCGTTGAACAAGATCCTTAAAGACATGATCATTCGCTACAAAACCATGCGCGGGTTCGACGCTCCCTATGTCCCCGGCTGGGACTGCCACGGCCTTCCCGTGGAACACCAGCTTTTCAAAGAGCTCAAAATGACCAAGCGGGATATTGAGCAGGTGGAGTTCCGCGAGAAGGCGGAGCAGTACGCGATGAAATATGTCGCTATCCAGAGGGAGCAGTTCAAGCGGCTC
>JACOVV010000226.1 GCA_016177145.1 Candidatus Omnitrophota bacterium
CACTGGGTAAAAGCCCTGATGAAAAAGAATATATTCAATGGAGTCGGCTGGCCGGTTTGTTTGTCCGGTTCGTGAAATTGGAAATGACACCCGCGGAATGGAAAGAGTTTTTGCCGGCCAGACGGATGTGGGAAGAGTTCGTTCAGAACAAGATTAAAACGGTCCTCCCGGACCTGACGGCGTATCAACAGTTTTACGAATTGGCCGAGAAGCGGGACCATATTCTATACAATAACGCATTTTCAAAAATGAGAGAATTGCAGGTCAACAGATTCATCTTGATCGCGGGGGGCTTCCACTCTTACGGTATGACCGAACACATGAGACAGGAAGGGGTTCCGTACCTTATTATTACCCCGCGAGTGGATGTTTCCACTGACCCGGCTGTTTACGCCAAAGCGATGTACGGCAAGCCGTTGACGGAAGAAGAAATTCAGCAAGTCATTTCACAGGTTCAATAAGAATGGATAACCTCTACGAACGCCGCAAATTTACTCGTTGGTCCTTTTCTGAACCGGTACAGATCCGTTTGTTAAAACGTCACGAAGAATACGGGACGCTCGCTTCTGATATCGGGCTGGGGGGGCTTGCCATTCTCAGCGCTCGTTTTCTTCCCAAGTCAACAAGAGTAGCCGTTCAGTCGGAAATAGGAACTAAAAAAGAAGGTTTTTCAGGAACGGCTAAGGTAGCTTGGACGCAGAAAGTTTCTTACGCGGGGCATCAATACCGGATGGGGCTGGAATTTTCTGAACTTGCCGGCGGCTCGCGTCAGTGGATTGCGCAATACATCAGTAAATGGGTGTGGGTACTCTGTATAGGGCTTATGTGGAGCTTTATCTCGACAACTCCCTGTCTTGCGTATTGGGAGTGGACGCCTGAAACGGGGCGCTGGGTCAATCCGAAATACGCGCCCAAAAACACCCCGCAGGAACAATATGCTTGGGGCGTTAATTTCTATGAAGCAAAAGAATATAAAAAGGCGGTCAGGGAGTTCTCAAAGCTGGTCAAGTTTTATCCTCATTCGGAATACGCTCCGAAAGGGCAGATAGGACTGGGAGAGTGCTACGAGAAAATGGGGGAATACTACCGCGCTTTTCAAGCGTATCAGAAACTTCTCGAGACGTATCCTTCTTACCCTGACCATGAAGAGGTGATTGAACGGCAGTATCGAATTGGGAATCTTTTTTTCGAAGGCCAAAAAAGAAAACTTCTGGGATTTGAAATCCTGCCATCCGGAGAGCAAGCCGTTGAGATATTCAAGAAGGTAGTGGAAAACGCCCCGTACGGCTCGCGTGGAGAAGAAGCTCAATACAAGATCGGCGAATGCTACAAAAAACTTAAGAAATACGGAGAGGCGAGAAAGGCCTTCGAATTTTTAATACAACAGTACCCCAACGGGGCGCTCACTGAGGCATCTCGTTTCCAAATGGCGCTCTGTACCGTTAAAGAATCGAAGACGCCGCAATATGATCAACAGGCGACTGGCCAGGCGATCGAGGAATTCAACGATTTTCTGCTTACCCACCCCGGGAACGAAGCTGCTTCGGAAGCGGAAGAAATGATACGGGAGTTAGAGGATAGAAAAGCGGAGAAATCTTACCAGATCGCGAAATTTTATGAATCGCAGGGGGATACCCAGAGCGCGAAAATATATTACCAGGAGATTCTCACGCAGTATCCCGGGAGTTCCTACGCCGCAACGGCCAAAGAGAAACTCGAGAAACTGATTCATTGAAAGGATAATTGAAAGGATAGTGGAAAATGGATAGTGGAAAGAGGATAAGATATAAAGACATGTGTTTTCTGTTTTTATTTTTTTCGCTTTCCTGCGGCTATACCTATCACACAATTCTTCCCGGACGCGTTCAGTCGGTATGGGTGACCGCTTTTGAAAATCAGACGTTTGAACCGGGACTGGATATTGATTTTGGCAAAAAATTGACGGAACGTATCCTTTTTGAAAAACTGGTTCGTCTGGAAAATGGCCCGAACGCCGATGCTATTCTCCGCGGGACGCTTTTAGAGTACCAAAGGGAACCTCTGCGGTATACGGACGCGGAAGAAGTTCAAGAATACCGGTTGAAATTGGCCGTGGCTGTTGCGTTAGAAGCCGCGGGCACTCATAAAATTCTTTGGAAGGAAGACCGACTTGCCGGAGAGGCCACGTTCTTTACTGCGGGAAGCCTGTCCAAGAGCGAAGAGACATCTCGTGAGGAGCTGCTGGATGACCTTGTTCGTCGATTGACGGCGCGGCTTGCCGAAGGATGGGAGTAGTGAACTATTTGATTGCCGGAAATTCTGATTTTCTCAAACAAGAGGCCCTCGAGAAAATCAAAGCCCGGCTTTTTTCCAAAGGGCTCCATAAGAATAATATTGAGCGCTTTTACGCGGAAGAAAATACCCTGTATCAGGCTTTGGATGCGGCTCGGACGCCGCCTCTTTTCTCCTCTGACCGGCTGGTGATTTTCCATGATGCCGATTTGACGCAAGGCGCTCCCGCAGAAGAAATCCTGCGGTATCTGAAGACTCCACAGGAAACCTCCACATTAATCTTGGTGACTCCGGACGAGAAGATTTCTTCTTCCTTATTGGAGTCATTGAAGGGGCTCTGCCAGGTGATGGTGCTGGATATCCCTTATGAAAACCAGTTGGAAAGCTGGATCGTTCAGAGAGTCAACGCTGCCGGAAAAAAAATAGAGACACAGGGGGCGAAATTGCTGAAAGAGCTAATCGGTTCCGATCTAAGAACGCTTATCGTGGAGATTGAAAAGCTGGTTCTCTTCACGGGAGAGCGCCTATTGATAACTGCCGGGGATATAGAACAACTGGCAACGGACTCCATTCATTACTCAGGGTTTGTCCTAGGCGACGCGTTCGCGGCCAAGAATCTCTCGGGCGCGTTAACTGTTTTTTTGCGTCTTCTCGATGAGAGAAAAAGCGTGCCCGAAGTTGTGGGTTTGATCTCCTGGCAGCTTCAGCGGTTATTCCAAGCCAAGCAAATTCTTCACCAGGGAGGGAGCTGGGATGAAATCAGCCGGGGTTTACGGATCAGCAGCCCTTTTCTATTGCGGAAACTACAGCAACAGTTAGCGAAATGGTCGGTCTCCGAACTGAAAGAAGCGACGCGAACACTTCTTTTAGTTGATACATCTGCTAAAAAAGGAGAATGGCCTCCTCAGTTGGCTCTGGAGGATTGGATGGTCAGCAGGTTACTTTAGAACGGCGAGCTGCTTCATGAAGCGGGATTTCCTGCGGGAAGCGGTACTGCGGTGGATGATTTTTTTAGTCGCCGCCATATCCAGCCGTTTCGTCAGTGTTGGCAGGAAAGCTTCCGCATCTTTTCTTTTTCCCGTTGCGAGAAAATCCTTGTATTTCTTAATAAGAGTTCTTAATTCAGAAATCACCGCTGTATTTCTTAAACGGTGCTTCTCACTCTGCCGGATGCTTTTCAAAGCTGCTTTAAGATTAGCCATAGAGCGGTCATTTTACCCCGCCGAAAGGACAGCTGTCAAGCTCTTTTGGTGAATTTTAGTAACTATTTGAAAAATAATGAGTTACAAAATATGTGATAAACTTATATCTAGAGGCAATAAAGGCGGTTCCTTACGTTCATAAGAGGGGAGTTATGGACAGAAAATGGGTTAG
>JACOVV010000218.1 GCA_016177145.1 Candidatus Omnitrophota bacterium
ACATTGCAATGTGCCCCTACGCCGCAAGACACATCAGACCATCCAGCGCGTCACCGATGACATCGAACAGGAATTCCACTTTAATACCGCCATCAGCGCGATGATGGAATTGGTCAATGCGATATATGAAGCGGTTGAGAAGGAAAAACCAGAATCTTCAATAATCCGGGAAGCGGTTGAAACAGTGGTGATCTTGCTGCATCCTTTTGTCCCTCATATCAGTGAAGAGATGTGGCAACGGTTGAATGTAGGGGCACATTGCAATGTGCCCCTACTAAAACAACCATGGCCGAAATACGATCCAGTCATTGCTAAGGAAGAAGAAATTTCTCTGGTGATTCAGGTAAATGGAAAGGTTCGGTCCCGTCTTGAGGTTTCTGCCGGTCTTGACCAGGAAGAAATTAAAAAACGGGTTCTGCAGGACAGTAGAGTTCAAGAGCGGCTGGCGGGAAATACCGTAAAAAAAATCATTGTGGTCCCAAACCGGTTGGTAAACATTGTCATTGAGTGACCGTGGTTAACTTCACTCGTCAGGAAAGATGGGCGCTTTTACTTTTAGGATTGGCTCTTTTGGCGGGAATGGGGATTGACGTTTATCAACGCCATTTTGCGGCTTCTCGCGTTCATAAACTGTCTGCGGAACAGGTCGTTGTCTTGGAGCAAAGGCGTCAGGAATTTGACCGCAGAAATCTGCTGAATCCAAACACCGCCACACTGGAACAGCTTCAAGAACTGCCCGGCGTAGGTCCAAAACTTGCGCGGAGCATCGTTGACTACCGTCGAGAATATGGCTACTTCGCAGTATTAGAGGATTTGCGCCGAATCCAAGGCGTGGGTCCGGCCTTGTACAAAAAAATCCAGCCCCGGCTTACCTTGAACGAATGAAACACCCTCTTCTTCCGATCGCCGTCGCATTTCTGATGGGAGTGACCGCGGCTTTCCTGGAGGTAGACCTCCAGTGGATGGGATTTTGCGTCGTCTTATTCTTCTCCAATTGGCTTTTGGGATGGCTGAGATTTCGCAGGAAAAAAGTTTCCCGGATCGGGTCCTGCAGGGATGATCTTCTCCTGATACTGTTTTTTGCGTTAGGATTCTTCCGCTATTGGACGGGCGTCGTCCTTCCAGAAGGACATATTGTTTTCATGGCGTCTGGATTGCCGAAGGAAGTGTGGATTACCGGAAAAATCCACAGCGAAGTCTCGGAACGGTTTGTTTTATCGGTAGAGGGAATCCGGATAGATCAGAAATGGCAAAATACTTCCGGGACGGCGCTCGTTTACGCCAAACCGCTCTCTCTGAAGAAAGAAGAATATTCCTGCGGCGACAGGGTCCTTGTTCATGGAGAGATGAGGTTGCCGGCCGGGAAAAGAAATCCAAACGGTTGGAATTACCGGGATTACTTGGCTGTGCAGGGGATTCATGTTCTGGTTTCCGTTAAACAGGGAGCGCCGGTTTTTCTCTTAGAGAAAGGAAAAGGTTTTTCACTGCGGAAAAAGGTCTACCAATGGAAGGAATTTTTTCGCCGGAGGATCCATGATGAAATGGAACCGCGCCAGGAAGGGCTCATTCAAGCGCTTCTTTTGGGGGAACGGGGAAATATCCCATGGGAGTTGAAGCAATCTTTTATCGCGACAGGAACGGTGCACATTTTGGCCATCAGCGGGCTGCATATGGGGCTGGTGTTGTTCGCCGTTTTGTTTCTGCTTCATCTTTTCAGGATTCCCAGACGGCCTCGTTTCCTGATCGCGATGGCAGGAGTCTGGCTTTACGCCCTGATCGCAGGGGGGAATCCTTCCGTCGTCCGGGCGATGGTGATGGCGGAGATTTTTCTCCTTGGAAAATTTTTGGGGAGACCGCCTCCGCTGCTGAACTCCTTATCGGCAGCGGTTCTTTTCATCCTCGCCGGTAACCCTCTGGAAATTCTTGACCTGGGGTTCTGGCTTTCGATTTTGAGTGTTTTGGCTCTGGCGCTTATCTATCCTTCGTTTTACGCTCTTGTTGAGAATTACCCGAAATTCGCCAGGGAAACCGCCGCTTTATTTTTCGGTTCATTGGCTGTTTTAATC
>JACOVV010000219.1 GCA_016177145.1 Candidatus Omnitrophota bacterium
CCCCTGCTTTTTTATTTTCAATTCTCATCTTGATTTTCTCGATGTAATGAAATAGACTTAATCATAAATGCACCCGATCCTCTTTAAACTGGGTCCTCTCACTTTTTATTCCTATGGCTTGATGCTGGCCATTGCTTATTTGATATCGAGTTCTCTAGCGGCTAGGGATGCCCGGCGAAGCGGCGTTAAAATCCATCCGGATCAAGTCGCCAATCTTTTCTTTTTTTCTCTAATCGGAGGCATTCTCGGGGCGAGGATTTTCTATGTTATCGCTAATTTGGATTTCTATTCGGTAAACCTCTACCAAATTCTTCGTCTGGATCAGGGAGGTTTGGTTTGGTATGGAGGGTTGCTTGGAGGATTTCTATCTGCTGTAAGTTATCTTAGGTTTAAAAAACTTCCTTTTCTGGAGACAGCTGATCTGGCGGCTCCCTATCTAGCGCTGGCCCATTCCATCGGACGAATCGGCTGTTTTCTAAACGGCTGTTGTTTTGGAAAACCGACCCACTCTATTTTTGGAATGTATTTTCCGAACCGCCTGATCCCCATTCACCCGGCGCAACTTTATTCTTCCATCGGCCTGTTTATTATTTTTCTCGCGTTGATGCGATGGCGCAAGCGAAAACGATTCACCGGAGAGATCGTATTAGTGTATCTTTTTCTGTATTCCTTGGGACGATTTGGGATTGAATTCCTGCGGGGAGACAGCCTTGCCGTGGGATTAGGGCTTACCTTGGCGCAGTTCATCAGCGCATCCCTGGCGATCGTCAGCGGAATCGGCTGGCGTTACGTTAGGAGAAAAAATCTAGTGACAACGCGATGAAGATTTCCCAGAAAATTAGTTTGAGTTTTGCGGGTATTTTTGCGTTAGTTTTTGTTCTGGGAGCTGTGGCCGTGGTGAGTCTTCGTCAGATCTATAAAGGTGTTTACGAAAGTCTGCGTCTTGATCTTCCCGCTATTCATGAGTCCGCCTATCTGGGTGTGCTATTGGCTCACGTTCAAAAAAAATCAGAAGAAACTCCCCGCAGTTTTGAACGGTTTTCTTCCTATATTGTTACCGCCGAGGAACAGGAACTTCTCCAGCAGATTAAAGAACAGTACCGCAGGGTTGAAGAATTGTCGAAAACGGCCGAAGCGGAACAAAAAGAATGGGAGGAAAGCTACCGGCAATTGCTGAGAAAGCGCGAAGGGGTGCTTACCCAGATTTCCCTGCTCGCGCAATTGGAAGAAGATCGTCTGGAGAAAGAAAAAGATCTTTTCTTGGCGCAGACGCACTACCTGCCGGTGTTGAATCAATTATCAAATTACAGCCGGGGAGTGATGGATTTTTCGTCCGCTTTAGAGATGGGGCTTTTGGAACCCTCGGAACAGAAAACGGAATCTTTTCTTGATCTCTCAAAAGAGTTAGAGCGTATGCAGTCGGTTTTGGAAAATTACACGCTGACCCAGGAGGAACAAAATCGTCATGAGTTATTGAGACAGGAAATAGAATCTTTCATCGATCAAGGAAAGGAGGTCTTGAGACAGCATCACGCTTCTTTCCAGACGGTAAGAAGCCTATCGGAGGATCAGCGTCAAATAGAAGGAATGCTGGTCCAGTTGATAGAACAGGAACTGGGAGAGGTGACACGGAGCACCGGTTTAGGGGTGACTTCGATCGAAGATATTCCTGCGACACGACTGGCCGCTATCTTGAGTGTTGCCATTGCCAACACTCAAGCGGCCCTTGAAAGGTATCTCCAGACATACGATGAGAAAGAGAGAAGCCGCTACGAGCATTTGAAGTCCGAGAGCCGGAAACACCTCGACGAGTACGGCAAGTTCTCCGCGCGGCGCGAAGGGGGACAGCGCCTGCTGGCGATCTTGAAAAATCTTAAGGACTTAAACCAACAACTAGGAGAACAGGAGCAACAGCTTCTGTCATCTTACGACGATCAACGCAATCTGCTGCAGGAACTTAAGAAATTATCGGACCGTTTTATCGGAGAAACAGAGGGGCTTATCGCGAAAGAACTCGAGGACGGCGCCAAAGAAAAAGAAATGATTCCGGTCAAAGAACAGATTTTTCCTCGGATCGAGCTGATGTCGTCACTCATCCAATCGGTGTCGGAATCCATTGCTCATGTCCAGCAGTATGCGGTGATCCGTGAACCGGAGGCGAAAGAGTTTTACGAAGCGAAAATTCTTGAAATCCTGCAAGATTTGGACCGCCTTAAAGGAATGTTGCCGGAGAAAACTAAGGCATCCGGCGAGTCATTAGACCGCCTCTTTCAAGAGATTCGCGTGGTGGCCAATGACTTGATAGAAACGGCGGAGCACTTTCAAAACCAATTCGGCGCCCGTCAGACCCTGGCGGTTTCTCTGCAAAAAACCCTGTTTGAAATGTTAGATGAGGAAAAGGAAAGGAATACCGTCGCTCTGGACCGGCTGGAGAAAAAAGTGGCGTGGATTAACGGCGTTATTATCGGGGTTGTTCTGCTGATCATTGTCTTGGGGGTCACGGTGATTATTTATACGAGCCGCGCCATTACTCGCCCCATCCAGGAATTGTCGCAAGGGGCCAAGTTCATCGGAAGCGGACAGCTGAACTATCGAATTCCGCTTCAAACGGGGGATGAACTGGAGGAGTTGGCCAAAGAGTTCAACAAAATGACGCACGAACTCCAGGGGCTGTACACAAACTTGGAGTTAAAGGTAGAGCAACGGACCAGAGAGTTAGCCGAGGTGAACTCTTCTCTCGCGGAATCCTATAAGGAGCTCGATGATTTTACCTATATTGTTTCTCATGATCTGAAAGAACCGTTGCGCGGGATCAACGCCTTCAGTCGTTTTGTCTTACAGGATTATGGAGCGCGGTTGGATCCCAAGGCAAAGGAATACCTGGAATCTATTCAGGGCGCGGCAGTCAGGATGACGAAACTGATTGAAAACTTGCTCGATCTTTCACGCATCAGCCGGCAGCGTCAGCCGCTGGAAGCGGTCGATGTCAATCAAATGCTGGAAGAGGTTCGCAAGAATTTGATTTACGCGCTGACTGAAAAAAACGTTGATTTGCGCGTCGCCTCCGCATTGCCAGTGGTGACGTGTGATCGCGTCCGGATACAACAGGTTTTTCATAATCTGATTTCCAACGCGATTAAATATAATGACAAACAACGGCCAATCATCGAAATCGGCTGTGAATTGAAGAATCTTTTTTACGAATTCCAGATACACGACAATGGAATGGGGATTTCTAAAGAACACTTGGATAAGGTTTTTAAGCTTTTTCAGCGTTTGCCCGGTTCGGAAAAGGTGGAAGGGACAGGGGCGGGATTGGCGATCGTCAAAAAAATCATTGAAAAACATGGGGGAAAAATCTGGTTGGAATCAGAACCGGAAAAAGGGACGATTTTCTTGTTTACTTTGCCCAAAGAACCGGTCAAAAGCGCGGTTTACGAACCTGTGAGCGTGAATCCATGAGTGAACCTGTTCGGGTGCTGCTGGTTGAAGACAGCGGTATGGATGTCGAAATCGTGACGCGGATTCTTGCCAAAAATCCTTATTTGGAGTGTGTGGTCGAAGTGGCCCGTTCCGGAGAAGATGCTCTGGAAAAAGTGAAAAAAACGGGCTTTAACGTGATCCTTTGCGATTTCAATATGCCGGGAATGAACGGTCTGGAAACCCTGAAAAAATTCCATGAAAACCAAATAGGGGTTCCCGTTATCATGGTAACGGGCCAAAGGGATCAAAGAATCGCCGCTGAATTGATGAAGGAAGGGGCTTATGATTACGTTTCGAAAGAAGAGGGGTATTCAGTGGCTCTTCCTTTCGTGATTCAGGAGGCCTTGAGCAAGTTTCAGGCGAAACAGGAAAAAGAACGGCTGGAACGAGAGATCCTTCAAAAAAATGCCGAACTGGAGAAAGTAAACGAAGACTTAAGCCGGCTGAATCAGATGAAATCGAATTTTGTGTCAACTGCTTCCCATGAGCTCCGCACCCCCTTGTCCATCATTCGGGAGACGACTTCGTTGATTCTTGAAGAGGAGATCGGGCCCTTGAATGACAAGCAAAAAATGTTTCTTAACAACGTCAAAAACCAATCGGACCGTCTGCTTCGTACGGTAACGGATCTATTGGATTTGACAAAGATTGAAGCCGGGAAATTGGAGTTGCATAAGAGTTTTGTCAATCTCTCCGACTGGATTAACCGGATCATTGACTTCTTCCAAATCCATGCCAGGGAAAAGAAAATACATCTATCTGCAGAGATCCCGCCTGGGCTGGGAGAGACTTACATGGATGAAGACAAAATGATTCAGGTCCTCACGAATCTGTTGGGGAACGCCATGAAGTTTACCGCGGAAGAGGGAAGAATCAGCGTTGTCGCTTTAGATAAACAAGAGAGTGTCGAGATCAGGGTCACAGATACCGGCATTGGAATCCCTCCCCAGGATATTGGAAAGATCTTCGACCGTTTTCAACAAGCGGAGCATCAAGAGTCGGTCTATCTGCAAAAAGGGACCGGTCTGGGACTGGCGATCACTAAGGAAATTGTCACCCTGCATCAGGGAAAGGTCGGCGTGGAGAGCCAGCCCGGCGCGGGCAGTACGTTTTGGTTTACGTTACCCCGGCTGAATCATGACCAGGTCGCTTTGGAGATTCTCGGCAAGGAGATCGCCAGGAGCAAAGAACACCAGCAGGTGATGACTCTTTGCCTCATTCAGTTCGCGGTTCAAAAAAACGCGATCCCTTCTTCCGCGATTCTAGAGGAATTGAAACTGAGGTTGGGATTGGTCATCCGCAAAGGTAGAGATCAGTTTTTTCAGTATAAAGATTTTATCGGGGTCTTGATGAAGGAAACCGACGTGGCGGGAGCAAAAGCGGCATTGGAACGTGTCACAACCCTTCTGAAGGACTGCGCCAAGAGCTCCGGGCGGTTTCAGGGGGTGACTTTTTCAACGGCGATCGCGACGTATCCTCATCAAGGAGACCAGAGTGAAGAACTCCTGGATTTCTGCCTCCGGAATTTCCATCCTGTCATTGTCAGCGGATGAAAAAAGAAGATCACTTTCAGTTCTCGGTGAATGCTCAAGAAGCAGGAATCCGGTTAGATCAGTTTCTCGTCCAGCAATTCCAACGCGCTTATTCCCGCTCGTATCTGCAATATCTCATTGATCAAGGCAAGGTGCTCGTCAACGGCAAGGAGGTTAAACGGCACGATCTTGTTCGAGAGGACGACCGCGTTGAAGGGATGTTGGAAAAGGCGAAGGAACGGCCATGGCTGGAACCGGAAGATATCCCGTTGGATATCCTCTATGAGGATGATGATCTTATCGTGATCAATAAACCCTCCGGAATGGTCGTTCATCCCGCTTGCGGGAACTATACAGGAACACTGGTTCATGCGCTGCTGGCCCATTGCCGTTCTCTATCTAAGGTTGGAGATAGAACACGGCCCGGAATCGTTCATCGTCTGGACAAGGATACCTCCGGCATCATCCTGGCGGCAAAAACGGACACGGCGCATTATCGTTTAGCAGAACAGTTTGCCTCAAGAAGCGTCAAGAAAAAGTACTTGTCGATCGTCCGCGGCAAAATGGTTCAAGAAGAAGGCGTTATTCATTTCGCTATAGGGCGCCACCCGGTTCATCGTAAAAAGATGGCGGTGGCTGACGGTTCGATGCGGGCGCGGGAAGCTCACACAAAATTCAAAGTACTGGAACGTTTTAAGCGGGCGACTTATTTAGAATTGGAACCAACAACGGGAAGGACGCATCAGCTTCGAGTCCACCTCTCCGCGATAGGGCATCCCATCCTTGGCGATAAGGTCTATGGGGCGGGTTTTTCTGAGGTAAAGATACCGCGGTTAGCGCTTCACGCCAGCCAGTTGACTTTCCTGCACCCTCGGAC
>JACOVV010000235.1 GCA_016177145.1 Candidatus Omnitrophota bacterium
AACCGGAACAGAAAACGGCGGCTTGCGGTCTAGCCTTCAAGTACCCGCTTGATCCGGTTTTGCACTTCGTTCTTCGAAACGGCGCCGACGACGCGGTCGACCTCTTTACCGTTCTTGAAGAATATCATCGTCGGGAGGCTCATGACGCCGTATTTCGCGCCGGCGTCGGGATTTTCGTCGACGTTCAACTTGAGGATGCGCAGCTTGCCCTGAAACACCGGCGCGACTTCTTCGAGGACCGGCGCCAGCATGCGGCAAGGGCCGCACCACTCGGCCCAGAAATCCAGCATGACGGGAACGGACGATTGCAAAACTTCTTTTTCAAAGTTATCATCGGTGATCTCGATTACGGTGTCGGACATAGGTTGCTCCTTGCCTCACGGTTTTTGGAGCCGACGAAGGGATTTGAACCCCCGACCCGCGCTTTACGAAAGCGCTGCTCTACCCCTGAGCTACGTCGGCAAAACCAATGCAATTACAGTTTAACTGCGGGTAAACCTGAATCTTACGATCTTTCGCTACTTTCACTTGCTTTTGTCTGCTTTGACCTATTTCAGCCTGAAATGGTCCCAATTTGGTCTCATCTCTGGTCTGTGATCTTATAATACCAAACTCAACCGTTTAACTGAAGCGGCTTTTAAGATCCCGCAGGTGTAATCTCCTCTAATTTTTCAATCAGAGGTGGAAGGTCAGTGGTAAGAATCTCCCAGACGACATCTAAGTCAACATCCATATATCCGTGAATTAACCGATCCCGCGTCCCCGCTATTTGTTCCTACTCAATTTGTGGATGGCTTTGACGGAATGTTTTAGAGACTCCTCGTGCCGCTTCGCCAAGGACTTCCAGCAATCGAATCACCGCCAGTTCAAACATTTCATCGGTATCCAAATCTGTCCGCCCACGCCCCTGAACAAACTCCAGAGCTTTCCTAGCCGCGTCAAGCATATGACGCAAACGAACTCCATCGTCATGCTTGGACATACTGAACCTTTGCCTCCGCTAAAACTTCATTCCGGAAGTAACGACTTAAGAAATTCGGCGTGTGCAAGTCTACTTTTCGTCCAAGAATCTTAGAGAGTTCCGCTTGCAAGGAAAAGAATGCCATTCCCGGCACATGGCCCCGTTCAAATTCTACCAACACATCCACATCGCTATCAGGACGAAAATCCTGGCGCAAAACCGACCCAAACAAGGATAATTTGCGAATATGGTTATGCTGGCAAAACTCCTCTACTTTCTTATAAGGCATATTAATAGGTATATTTTCCCTCATGCCTTAAATTATACCATACGGGTCAAAAGTTAAGGCGATTCACCGCGTCCTTCAGGTGCTCCGGAGAGAGGTGGGCGTAGATCATGGTCGTAATGCCCTAGTCAAATTTCGAAGAAAATGGGGACAGGTACTCCGCCTGAGACGGAAGAGCCAGTCCCCGAAAAACATGCCTCACGAAAAATATGCCCGCAACACATACTGCTGAACCATCCGGTGAGAGTTGAAAAACGAGCCATTAATGGCGATGGTTTGATGCATGACCTTGCTCCATCCGGCGGGGTTATTATAATAGAGAGGAACGATGACCTCTCCGAGTTTGTGGTACAGGTCGTCCGCGTCTTTGGCATCATCAGAAGATTCTTCAATTCCCATCGCGGGTCTGGGCCCAATGGCCCAGCCGGTGACTCCTTCGATATGTCCTTCGATCCACCAGCCATCCAAAACACTTAGGTTGGGGATTCCATTCAGACAAGCCTTCATGCCGCTTGTGCCGGAAGCCTCTTGCGGCCGACGTGGAGTATTCAGCCATAAATCAACGCCGGCAGTCAGCAATTTCGCTAGCGTCACGTCATAGTCTGCCAGGTAAATGCACGGAATCTTCCCCTGCAGGGTCCGCATGGTTTGGATGATCCGTTTGATCACTTCCTTGCCTCCCATGTCGCTAGGGTGCGCCTTGCCCGCATACACGATTTGCAACGCGCCTGCTTTCTCGGCGATTTCACTCAGTTTCGCCGGATCTCTGAATAAAAGATCCGCTCTTTTATATGTAGCCGCTCTCCTGGCAAAACCAATCGTGAAAACATCCTCTCTGAATCCCTTGCCTCCCTTGGCCTCAACATACTCGACCAGCGCCTTCTTCATCATCTGGTGGGTATGCTGAATCCCTGATTGCGGAATCAGCAAGGCGTTTCGCAGGAGAAAAGGATCACTCCGCCATCCGGGCAGATACTGGTCAAATAATTCTTTCATTGGATCAGCGACCCAAAAAACAGCGCGAACTCCGTTCGTGATCGAATCAATCGAGTACCCGGGGAACATTCCTCTTGAAATCTCGCCGTGTTTCTTGGCAACCCCATTGATGTATTCGCTATGATCCAGCGCCAGACGAGTCAAATTGAGTTCTCCCCCGGGACAACCGCGCATGATCTCCTGTTCAGGGAAATTTCCTTTGAGTACGGCGCAGGCTACTTCCACAGGGAAACGATCATGTCCCGCCGGCACGGGAGTATGCGTCGTGAACACGCACTTTTTCCTGACCGTTTCAACCAGTTTTGATTCCATGGTCCCATGTTCCCGTTCTTGGGATAATAGATCGAGAATGAGCAAAGCGGCATGGCCTTCGTTCATGTGGAATTTTCTAATTTGAAGATAGCCGAGCGCCCGTAATAACCGGACACCTCCAATGCCTAGGATCGCTTCCTGAATCAGACGGTATCGGGTATCTCCGCCATAAAGGTACGCAGTAATCCTACGGTCTTCCGGACTGTTCTCCGGCACATTCGTATCTAAGAAATAAATAGGGACCTGATGACCGCTCGACCCGACCAGGAAATATTCCCATGCCCTGACGCGGACTTCCCTTCCCTCGATAAAGACGGAGGCCTGAGTTCCCTTTAGTTCCAGGAATTCACTGATGTTCCAATCCACGGGATGCTCGATCTGGTTTCCATCACTGTCGATCTCCTGGCGAAAGTACCCTTTTTCGCTCAAGAGCGTGACTCCGATGATGGGAACTCCTAAATCGGCGCACGCGCGCAGCGTATCCCCCGCCAAAACACCCAGCCCTCCGCTGTAGGTCGGGATGCGTGAGTCGAAACCAATTTCCATACTCAAATAAGCTACCTGGGGTTCTTTTCGTAATGGGATTAGTTCTGATTTTGTCATTTTATTTATTATATCAAAAAACTAAAATAGAAGGGCCGATCTCTTTAGTCGGCCCTTCTATTTGACACAAAAACTGATTCGCCCCAAAACGTTACTTCTTTTTTTTCTTTTTTTTCGCTGCCATTCTTTTTTCCCCCTTTCAATCTCGAAGAAACTCGAGATACAACTTCTTTATAACAGAAATGAAAAGAGTGTGTCAAGACCAAAATACGCAAAAGAGTCTTTTAATCTGGAAAAAACTTTTTTTACCCCGCCCATTTTCCGGTTGGTGACATATTCCATGGTCAAAACAACGCGGCGTTCTCCTTTTTTGGAAGGGCTGACCGCGTGATACACCGTGTCGCCGTTGAATAGCACCAGCGACCCAGGTTCCGTCGAGACTTCCAGATCTTTTGGCCGGCGATTTTTCGCGCGCGTGTGCAAACGGCAAAGGAGCCGGCTGGAAGATTGCTGGACCAGTCCCAGAAGAACGGTATAACGGGCTCCCTGGTAATAGGAGGTGTCGTAATGAAACCCGATATGATCTCCCGGCTCGGTGTAGAAATAAAGAGCGCACCGGTGGGGATCGTCTTCGGGACAAAGATGGAGGTCCGCGTTGACCACGCGGGCGAAAAACTCCTTCAGACCAACGCAGTCATAAAGTTCCTTCAAGCGCGGACCCTGCCGGGCGATGGAAAAATAACTGACGCTTCCTCCTTTTTTGTGTCCGGGGATATAATTGCGGTTCACGGAGGGCGTCAGCCGCTCGACGTCTTCCATTAAACAAGAGACCGCGGCGGGAGAGAGAAACCGCGGGAGAAACAAAAATTCTCCCTGCTCCCGATATTCATGGGCCGCTTTTTCGAAATCAACGCGGGCAATGGCGCGGTCCAGTTCCGCCGCGAGAGAAACTTCCGTGGATAGTGTCATTCTATTGTAATTCCTCTTTTATCCTTTGCGGGTCTGTCAAAGGGGTTTTGCAAGCGTAATTTTCGCAGATATAGAGCGTTGTTTTCCCGTCAATGGCGCGCCGCTCTTTGAGGAAAGGGACTAACGAGATCATTTTCTTCGCCTTGGCTTCGTCTTTTTTATCGGGACGGAACACCACGACTTTGTTTGGCGTGAATGTCTGGTAAAGCGAGCGAAGCGCGTCGGCGGTCCCCTCGGCCTGAATATCTCCGGCGATGACAATCTCTTTTGACGGACCGAGGGTAAAATCGAGCGCGATCAGCAGTTGGCTGTAAGAAGAAGGACTTTGGGAGACTTCATTGGAGAACGCTTTTAAAAGAAGATCGGCTTTTTGCTCAAACTCCTTCTCCATCATCAACCGTCCCAGCCGGATTAAATCGAGCGCCGCGACGGAATTCCCGGCAGGAACCGCGCCGTCGTAGATTTCCATGGGTCTGAGGATAAGCGCTTCCGCATCGGATCCGGTCAGGTAGAAACCGCCGTTGGCCGGGTCCCAGAAGAGACGGATCATCTCGGAGCAGAGCTGTTTGGCCTGGCCAAGATAGTCGGGATCAAACCCGGCTTCATAGAGGTCTATGAGCCCGTGGATGAAGAAAGCGTAATCCTCTATATAACCGGGGATGGCCGCTTCTCCATCCCGGTAACGGTGAAGCAGGCGGCCGTCGGAACGCTTCATCTTGTTTAAAATGAAATCAGCCGCTTTCCGCGCGGCCTCCAGGTATTGAGGTTCTTCCAATACTCGCGAGGCAAACGAGAAACTGGAAATCATTAAACCGTTCCAATCGGTCAGGATTTTGTCATCGAGATGAGGACGGGGACGTTTGCCGCGGGCGATAAGAAGTTTTTCCTTGGCGTCACCGAGAATTTTCTCTATTTCCTGTGGGGATTTTCGGGATTGAGACGTGAGTGTTTCGAGGGCCAGACGCTGGTAGAGAATGTTTTTGCCGGTAAACTCTCCTTGAGGATCTTGCGTGACATTTCCTTCTTTTTCGATCCCATAGAAAACGCTCACGATTTTGGCGCTTTCCGGGCCCAACAAATGAAAAATTTCCTCATCATCCCAGACATAGAATGCTCCTTCCCGCTTTTTGCCGGGATGAGCCGCGTCCGGCGCGCTGTCGGCGTCTTCAGCAGAGTAAAATCCACCGCTGGAATTGGTCATATCCCGCAAGACATAATCTAAAACTTCACGGGCGACGCGCGCGTATTCGGGATTGTGAGTTGCTTGGTAGGCCTCCAGATAACTCTTAGATAAAATCGCCTGATCATAGAGCATTTTCTCAAAATGCGGCACGAACCACCGTTCATCGGTCGAGTAACGGTGAAATCCGCCGCCGATCTGATCGTACATTCCCCCTTTGGCCATCTCCTGCAAAGTTTTTTCCGTCATCGCCAGCGCTTGCGCGTCGTGTGTCCGTTTCCAGTAACGCAAGAGGAAAGAGAGCGTGTGGCTGTGCGGGAATTTTGGAGCGGGACCAAATCCGCCATAGCGTGAATCAAACGCGCCTCGTAGCTGTTGGTAGGCGGTATCCAGCGTCTCTTTGGTTAACGACGCGCTTGTGGCCGGTTCTTGCTGTTGGCGAAAAGCCCGTACTAATTCCGCGCTGGATTGGATCAATTCCTGCCGGTTGTTTTTCCAGGCGGCGGCAATGGAGAGAAGAAGAGATTTAAAACCCGGACGTCCCCACCGGTCTTCCGGCGGGAAGTATGTCCCACCGTAAAAAGGATGCCCATCAGGAGTCAAAAAGACCGACATCGGCCAGCCGCCGGAGCCGGTCATTGCCGTCACCGCCTGCATATAAATCTGATCCAAGTCGGGGCGCTCCTCACGGTCAACTTTAATCGAAACAAAATTCTCGTTCATGATCTTGGCGACCTCTTGATTTTCAAAGGATTCTTCTTCCATGACGTGGCACCAGTGGCAGGTGGAGTA
>JACOVV010000236.1 GCA_016177145.1 Candidatus Omnitrophota bacterium
AGTTTTTAAAAGAAATTCCTCACCACCTCATTGACATTGTGGAGCCGACCGAAGTCTTTGACGCGGTTCGCTACAGAACCGTGGCGATTGAGGCGATAGATGAAATTCTCTCGCGAGGCAGCCGTCCCCTTGTCGTCGGCGGGAGCGGTCTCTATATTAAGGTATTATTAGAGGGGATTTTTGACGGCCCTTCAGCCGATCCTCTTTTGCGGGAACGGCTTTATCAGGAAGCGGCGGCGTCCGGCCCGAGAGCGTTACACCAGCGTTTGCAGGAAGTGGATCCTGAAAGCGCGGCCGTGATTCATGCCAACGATGCGCGTAAAATGATCCGCGCCTTGGAGGTTTATTATCAAAGCGGCGAACCCATTTCTCATCTGAAACCAGCGCGGGAATCACTTGAACAGAGGTTTCAGATCCGCGTGGTTGGATTAAATCGTCCGCGCGCGGTTTTGTACCAGCGGATCGACGAACGGGTAGACCAGATGTTTTCTCAAGGACTGCTGGAGGAGTGCCGCCGCTTGATGGATTTACCGTTGAGTCAAACAGCGAGACAGGCGCTGGGTTATAAAGAAGTCTTTCGTCATTTGCGCGGCGAGATTTCCCTGGAGGAAGCGATTCGTCTAGTCAAACAAAACACGCGCCGTTACGCCAAACGCCAGCTGACGTGGTTCCGGCGCGAACCCAGCGCGGAGTGGATTGAAATCAGCCAAGAAGATTCCGTCAAGAAAATCGCGGAGGAGGTTATTCGAAGATTCGCCCTCTAATTCTAGCTCCCGGCCGTGAAAGGACCATTCCTGTCACGGTTCAATTTCGATCGGAAACGGATTGGCGCTTGGAAGACGCCCAGCGGGAATTCCACGAGTTAATTCACGCCACCGATTGCGCCAGTATTTCCGGCGTTGTCTGCAGGATTCATCGCCCCAGCGTTACTTTTTTAATTGGGAAGGGAAAGGTGGAGGAGATCGCTCGGCGGGCGGAAGAAGAAAAAGCGGATGTGGTTGTTTTCAATCAATCTCTTTCTCCAGCCCAACAGAGAAATATCGAAGAAATTGTCGGGATTAAAACCATTGACCGGACGCAACTCATTCTTGATATTTTCGCTAAACGGGCGCAGAGCCGCGAGGGAAAACTGCAGGTGGAACTGGCCCAGCTTCAGTACCTTTTGCCGCGGCTGATGGGACAAGGAATTATTCTCTCACGGCTGGGGGGAGGAATCGGGACCCGGGGGCCTGGAGAGCAGAAGCTGGAAATGGACCGTCGTCGTATCCGCAACCGCATTAACCGAATCCAAAAGGAACTCAAGGAGGTTGAAGCGAGGCGCTTAGCCACTCAGCAGAAACGGCAGAGATATGATATACCGACCGTCGTCTTGATCGGATACACCAATGCCGGTAAATCAACCCTGATGAACTCTCTCACCCAAGCGGGTGTGTTGGCTAAGGACCAGATGTTCAGCACTCTGGATCCGGTCTCACGGCGGCTAATTTTGCCCAACCACCAGCCGGTGGTGCTCGTCGATACCGTTGGCTTCATTCACGATCTCCCTCATCACCTCATTGAGGCTTTTAAGGCGACGCTGGAGGGGGTGCGGCGCGCCGATGTTTTATTGCACGTGCTGGATATCAGCCACCCGCTGGCAAGAGAGCATCATGAGGCCGTCTATGAAGTTTTAAAACAGATTGAGTCTAGCGAAAAAAATGTCATCACGCTCCTCAATAAAATCGATTTGGTAGACGGCCGAGACCGGATCGACCAATTTCAAAAAGAATTCATTGGTTCTATTCCTATCTCAGCCAAGACGGGTGAAGGGGCGGAATTGCTTTTGCAGATGCTGGCGCACCACTTGTCGGAGCATATGGTCCTGCTAAAATGCATGATTCCAACGTCGCATATGCGTTTCATCTCAAAAGTCTATGAAGAGGGGCAGGTGTTCTACCGTGAAGATGGCCTGGATGGTATCTGGCTGGAAGCAAGAGTGCCGGCGCATCTGGCGAACCAAATAAAAGTGTTTGCAACTGAATGAAGGTATGTTATATTAATGGTTTGAGGGGGATAAATCAAAATGAATGAAATCGTAAGAGCGTTACTTTTCGCGTTGATCACAGCCCACATAACCACCATGTGCGTCACGATTTATCTCCATCGGACCATGGCGCACAGGGCCCTCAAGCTCCATCCTTTTATCTCCTTTCTGATGCGGTTCTGGCTCTGGCTGGGGACCGGAATGGTGACTAAAGAGTGGATGGCCTGCCACCGCAAACACCACAGTTTCGTGGACGCGGAAGGGGACCCGCACAGCCCCCGGCTGGTCGGTCTGGCAACCGTTGTCTTTAAAGGGGTTTTCCTTTATACGGAAGCGGTCAAGGACAAGGAAATGGTCGAAAAGTACGGCAAAGGGGCTCCGGATGACTGGTTTGAGCGGAATGTTTTTTCCAAACGCCGTAGATTGGGAGTTTTATCCACTTTAGCGATAGACCTGCTTCTTTTCTCATTTCCCGTCGGGCTGGTTGTTTGGGGAATCCAGATGGTCTGGATTCCGTTCTGGGCGGCCGGTGTTGTGAACGGCGTCGGCCACGCCTGGGGATACCGGAACTTTGACAGCAAGGATACAAGCCATAATTTTTCGCCGTTCGGCATTCTGCTGGCGGGCGAAGAACTTCACAATAACCACCACGCCGACATCACCTCCGCTCGTTTCTCAAGGAAATGGTGGGAAGTGGATTTCGGCTGGTTGTACATTCAATCTTTAAGTTTGCTGGGTCTGGCAAAAATTGAACCAGCCAAAGTCTCGCTCTACTAATTCGTCTGCTGCTGTTATTGACTCCTACGTCCAGAGCGGCTTTATCACCATCGAAGAAGGCCTCACTGTCGGAGAGGTATTTGACCGTCTCCGCACCCTCAAGATAGAGCCGCAGATTTTTTATCTTTACGTCGTCGATGGAGAAGGCATTCTAAAAGGGGTTCTTCCTGTCCGGCGCCTGCTGGCTTCGCTTCCCCAGACATCCATTCAAGAGATCATGATTCGGCAGGTTTGCGCGCTGAAACTGGGCATGACGGTCGCCGACGCCCTCGATTTTTTCGTCACCTATCGTTTTCTGGCCCTGCCGGTGGTCAATGAACAAGGAAAATTAGCCGGCGTGGTCAACGTGGACCAGTTCGCCGATCCGTTAACGGAAATTTCGCAAGGGAGAGTCTCCAGCGACATCTTCAGCGTCCTCGGTCTTAAGATGGATGAGGCGCGGATTTCAGGGTTGGCTCATAACTTAAGAATGCGCCTTCCCTGGCTGATGGTCAACGTCGTTGGAGGACTGGGGTGCGCCTGGATCGCCGGCGTCTTCAGCTGGACGCTTCAGCGGTCGCTCACGGCCGCTTTCTTCATCCCGATTGTCCTTGTGTTGGGAGAAAGCATCGGAGTACAGACGACCGCCATCGCCGTCAGGCGGTTTCATCTGCAAACGATTTCCGCCGGCGGTATCGTCTCTTTATTGATGAAGGAAATTGTTCATTCCTTGATTTTTGGGATTCTCATCGGCTGTGTGGTAGGGGTGATTGCCTTTTTCTGGCAGCAAGACCCCCGGTTAGCGGCGGCTCTTGCTCTCAGTATTACCTTAAGCATGGGAGCGGCCGGATTTTTAGGGACCGTTTTGCCGGCCATTTTTAGCGCGACCCGTATTGACCCCGCCATCGCCTCAGGGCCGTTGGTGTTGGCGATCTCGGATAACCTGACCATGTTGCTCTACTTTCTCTCGATTCGGTTATTGATATGAAACTCTCTATCATCATTCCCTGCTACAACGAGGAAGGGAATATCCAGCAGTGCCTCCGCAGAATTCCTGAACTTGGCATCGAGTGTGAGTATGTGGTTGTTGATGACGGTTCCCAAGATCAGACCCGCCGGAAGGTCTTAGAGGCCATGAAAGAAAACCCCAGAGTTCGCCTGGCGGCGTTCGACCGCAATCAGGGGAAAGCCAAAGCGGTGAAGAGCGGGATTGAGCAGGCGAGAGGAGAGATTGTGATGATTCTGGACGCTGACATGACGGTCCGGCCCGAGGATATCCCTGTTTTTCTTGACGCTGCCCTTCAAAAGAAGAACGCTCTGGTTATGGGAACGCGGTTTGTTTATCCCTTCGATAAAAAAGCAATGCGATGGATCAATCGTATTTCTAATCGGATCACGGCCTGGCTTTTTTCAAAATTCCTCAAGACCAAAATCACCGATACTCTTTGCGGCACCAAAGTTCTTTGGCGGGAGAAGGCGCTCCAGATGCCTCTGGGGAGAGACCGCTGGGGGGATTTTGATTTCCTGGTGGGGGCCGGCTGGCTGGGACTTGAAATTATCGAGGTCCCCATCCGCTATCAACCCCGATTGAACGGGAAATCTTCGATGAAGGCATTCCCCGATGGATTTGTCCTTTTTAAAAATTGTCTTCGCGCTGGTTATCTTTTGAACCATCCTCCTCAATTTTCACCATCGGCCGATTCTTCCAAACCGCAGGAAATCCTCAAGCATGAAGAACTCTTCGAGCCAGCCGCGAAAGAGTGATCTCTGGTTTCCTCTATTACTGGGGTTGATCGGCTATGGAATTTCCCTGTGGCATCCTTTCTTATGGGATGACGAAGTCACTGTTCTCGGCAATACTCTGATCCGCGACTTTGGAAACCTCCCTGTTGTTTTTACCTCCGGTTATCATGCCGGCGGCGGAGATCTGACGAATCTCTATCGCCCGCTGGCGGTGATGTCCTTTATGGCGGACGACGCCATTTGGGGGTTAACCCCTTTTGGATTTCACCTTACCAATCTCATTTTTCATTTGTTGAACGTCAGCTTGCTTTACGTCATCCTTCGGCGGATTTTTGATTCGCGTTTTCTCGTTTTCGGAGTGACGGCTCTTTTTGCCGCCCATCCGATCAACAGCGAAGTAGTCAATTATGTCTCCCATCGTCCGGAGTTATTGATGGGTTTCTTCCTGCTGACCGGTTTTCATCAGTATCTTGTTTTTCGACAAGAGGGGAGCCGGTTCTCTTTTGGGTTATCGCTCGTTTTCTTCATCGCGGCATTGCTTTCCAAAGAGATGGGGATTCTGCTTCCATTTTTTCTGTTCCTCTACGAGGACAGGGCACGGCCCTTCGACCAGGCTCAGGGCAAGCGCGCCGTGCCCCTACAGGAACATAAGAGACTATTTCGTTTCGTGGTTCCTTTTCTATTGATTAGCATACTTTATCTTATTTTGAGGGCGACTGCCTTAAAT
>JACOVV010000229.1 GCA_016177145.1 Candidatus Omnitrophota bacterium
CGGCGAAGCCGTGGGTCGGCGAAGCCGAGGGCCCGCCCGAATGAAATAATCAAGGGCCCCCACAAGGGGTGGCCCTACGGGGTTTCATACGTCGGTTTGTTTTCTTTTATCTCCGGTAATATCTTTTTGACCTCTTCAGGGATAGCAACCGGCTTCCCTTCTTGATTAATAAAAACATGTACCGTTTTCCCTTCGGCGATTAATTTCTCATCGTAGGGGCGGGTTTCAAACCCGCCCCTACAGATAAAAATCTGATACGCGAATGTCATCGTGGTCCGGCTCTGGTCAATCACTTCCGTGTGAATCTCCAGCGGGTCATCATAACGGGCGGGGGCTTTGTAGGTGCAATGAGCTTCCACGACCGGCAGATAAACCCCCTTCTCCTCCACCTTCGTATAAGGATACCCCTTCGCGCGGAAGTATTCGGTGCGGGCTTCCTCAAACCAGACGAAATAATTCGCGTAGTAAGCAATTCCCATCTGGTCGGTATCGGCGTATCGGACGCGAAGATTTGTAACGTGAGGTGTGGACACGGATTGTTTTCCCTTTGTAGGGGCGAATAATTATTCGCCCCTACAAAAGATCCTCCGGCGGCGCGTAAGATAATTGATACTGTTCTGCAATCGGCTTCAACGTGCAACGGCCGTTTATTAGATTGAGCCCTTTCCGTAAGGAGGTGTCTTGACGCAACGATTCTCGCAATCCTTTATTAGCCAGCTTATAGACATACGGGAGCGTGACATTGGTCAAGGCGTACGTGGAGGTCCCGGCGACCGCCCCGGGCATGTTGGTGACACAATAATGCACGACCTCGTCAACGATGTAAGCCGGCTGGCTGTGAGTCGTCGGGCGGCTGGTTTCACAGCATCCCCCCTGATCAATCGCCACGTCCACGATCGCGCTTCCAGGTTTCATCTGTTTCAGGAGACTAGCTGGAATTAAACTCGGCGCTCTTTCCCCTCGATGCAGCGCCGCGGCAACGACTAAATCAGCTTCCCGAACCGCGTCGCGGATATTATGCCTGTGAGAAGCCAGTGTCATGACGTTTTTAGGCATCACATCTTCCAAATAACGAAGCCGGGTATGATTGGTATCCATAATGGCGACGTTGGCTCCCAACCCAGCCGCCACTTTTGCCGCGTTTGTTCCAACAATTCCTCCACCTAAGATGACAACGGTTGCCGACTTGACTCCTGTAACGCCTCCTAAAAGAATTCCCTTGCCGCCGGCCGGTTTTTCAAGGCACTTGGCTCCTTCCTGAATAGACATGCGCCCGGCGACTTCGCTCATGGGCGTCAAAAGAGGGAGTCCGCCCTGTTCGTCCTGAACGGTTTCGTAAGCCAGGGCTGTGACCTTTCTCTTGAGGAGTTCTCGAGTCAGCCGCTCATTTGCGGCAAGATGCAGGTAACAAAAAAGAATCTGGTTTTCTTTTAACAGGTCATATTCCGCAGATTGCGGTTCTTTGACCTTGATAATGCATTCCGCCCGCCGGTAAATTTCGCCTGCCGTTTCTACGATGACCGCTCCGACATTCTGGAAAGCCGCGTCGGAAATTCCTGTTCCAAGCCCCGCCCCTTTTTCAATTAAAACAATGTGCCCCGCCAATGTCAGTTCCTCAACACCCACAGGAACAATGGCCACGCGATTTTCATCTTTTATGATCTCATTGGGGATACCGATGATCATCGAATCATTCCCGGTTTCTGCGCCGTCTTTTGAACGAATCGAAGCAATGTTTTCTTATCGGCCTCTTTGAGAGAAGTGAAGTAAATGGCAATGTTATATTTTTCAGAAGTGAGTTTAGAATCTGCCGGCAGGCAGCGTACGACAACTCCTTGGCAGATAATTTTTCTAGTAGATTGTTTCTTCCCGAGAGAAGGAACTAGAAGCGTCACGGCTAACCGGCTCATCAGTGGGATCGCCTGCTCTGTTCGGAATAAAGCGCCGCTCGCGCCCAGGTCGGCGGTTTGCGTGATAAAATCGTTTTCATCCATTGATATCTTAACGGGAATCCCGCTTTTAACCCGGGGAGACCTCCGGCGTTCAGAGTGCGTCATTGCGGCCTCCCCCTTTGCGTTGTCTCCACCTTTTCAAGCAGACGGTTAATTTGTTCGGCTAATTCTCTCAGGTCATCGTCTTTTCTAACGGCGATTCTCATTTTGAAATCTTCAGCAACAAGGATTCTCCCCAGGGTTCTCTCCATATGGTAAAGAGGGCCCGCGATCCTGTTTGAAATCAGGAGACTCCAGATCAGGAGAGCGATAGTAATAGAGGGAAAGGCCAATATCAGGAAGAAAGAGGTTTGTTCGAATATCTCCAGGACCGCTTTGCTTTGTTCATAGGCGACGTTTGGATTTCTCAAAACCAGACGATCCAAGAATTGATAGAGACAGGCGAATAGAATCAGCGCGGTCAGGAACATAGAGGATAAAATTAACTTCCAGTAAGCCAACTGGATCTTGCTGTTGATCAACAGACGGCCTCGTCTTTCTTTCC
>JACOVV010000230.1 GCA_016177145.1 Candidatus Omnitrophota bacterium
CCGCCGGCGATGGACATGTGCGCGCCGAGAAGACGAGAATTAGGGGCCAAGCCCCTAATTCTAGAGGTTCGCACAGGATTTTTGCTCAGGGATCGCCGCGCCAGATGAAGAGGGATATTCGAAGAGTTTTCCTTCGTAATTGCGCAAGACGATTTTTTCATCATCCATCGAGATGATGGTCTGCGGGAAGACCGGGATTTTTCCCCCGCCCCCCGGCGCGTCAATCACGTAGTGCGGGACCGCCAGCCCAGAGGTGTGACCGCGCAGGGATTGGATGATTTCCAATCCTTTTTGAAGCGATGTCCGAAAATAGCCGGTCCCATCCGTGAGATCGGCCTGATAAATATAGTAGGGGCGCACGCGAATCTTGAGGAGCTTCTGGACCAATTCTTTCATCACGTCAGGATCGTCATTGATCCCTTTGAGCAGAACCGATTGGTTCCCGAGAGGAATTCCCGCGTCCGCCAGCATCCCGCAAGCCAGCGTGCTTTCCGGCGTGATCTCCCGAGGATGATTGAAATGGACGTTGATATAAAGCGGATGGTATTTTTTCAAGATCCCGCAAAGTTTCGGCGTGATTCGCTGGGGGAGCACCGCCGGCACGCGGGAGCCGATTCTTAGAATTTCAACGTGAGGGATCGCGCGCAATTCGCTTAAAATCCACTCTAATTGTTCATCCTGCATCATCAGCGGATCGCCGCCGGAGATGACGATGTCGCGGATCGTCTTGTCTTTTTTAATCTGCTCAATTCCTGCCTTGATCGTTTCTGCCGAAACCGATCCCGCGTCGCCGACTTTTCGTTTGCGCGTGCAGAACCGGCAAAAGATAGGACACTGCGAAGTCACATAAAAAAGAGTTCGGTCAGGGTAACGTTTGGTGAGATTGACCACCGGGCTGTCCCCTTCCTCGTTCAAGGGATCTTCGTACCCGTCGTGTTCTAATTCCCGTTCATCGGGAATGACTTGCAGCCAAATCGGATCTCCAGGCTCCTGAATGAGACCAAGGTAATAGGCGTTGATCCGAAGGGGGAACTGCTCCACTACCGGACGGAGTTTCGCTATGTCTAAACTAAACCGGCTGGCCAATTCTTCTAACCGGTTGACTCCGCCCGCTAACAATTGCTGCCAGGGTTCCATAAGGGGATTATGGTAACTTAATAGACTAAGGGGTGTCAAATACCTGGGAGGCGGCTAGAGCAGGTATTACTCAGAGTGCCATGCTGAGTTGACTCGTTCCCGTTCTTGTGACCTCATCGGCAGTTGGAATTTCTGATCCATTGCTACTGGCGCTTAACCCTAAGTTTTTTTTAATCAATTCGGACCTTTTATCTAATGGGAGCTTTCCCAGATAAATTTCCCCGCTCACTCCATCCATACTGATCATGGCCCCTGGCATAATGATTGTATTTCCCAAGTAAAAAATACCACTTTCATACCTTAATGTCTTAATACCCGCGATTGCGGTGAGGCCGATCATATTTGCGACTTCTTCCGCGTGTTCCCCTCCTCCTCCTTTTCTTGTCATAAAACCCGCGACCCCATACCGTCTTAGTATGGGGACCTTATCAGCGCTTGCGGCATCCATGGCGATGATCAATCCCTCGACCCCTTCTTGCTCGATCACTCGATGAAGTTCTTGCATCTGTTGAGGATCGTCAAGCCATTCCTCAGGGACAAGGAGCCCCCGAAGCGCGCCGCCTGCTAACCCAATTCCCTGTGCCAGGGGAATCCTTGAGTGAATCGCCGAAGATTGAAAATTCAATGTGATTCCCCGAGGACGCTTTACCCGCGATTGAAGCGCCCACAATTCTCCATTTTGGATGGTGTACTCGACTTGCGCCAAATCACCGAATGCTCCTTCTAAAGGATTGCTGAGAAGTTTGGTTACGTTGATGAGTTGTTCCGCGGCTGTGGGAATTGCCTTGGCCAGGACACTAATATCTTCAGGGAAAACAACCCCATTGGCTATATCCGATCCCTCGTCTCCTAATGAAAAACTTCCTCGAAGCTCTACAGGAGAATATCCCAACTGGCCTTGAGGAACTAATAGAACCCCTGCTCCCGACCGTTGAAGCCCCTCCTCCCGGCTAAAGTTGCCATGCGCCATTGCTTGGACAATGAGCGCGCTTCCCGGCTCCTGTTCCATTCCCAGAGGCTCTCGCATCTCCCGGATTTTCTGCCAGTTCCAAGAGGCAGAGACACTCTGCGCGACCAATCTTAATTGTTTCCATGGGTCCTCCGGAATTCCTCCCCTGATCTGCGTGTTCACACGGGTTAAATACCGCTGAGCGACTTCCTTCATCTGCGCTGCGGTTAATTCACGCTTGGCGCCAACCTCTGCCTCGTTTCTCTTATAGCTTTCTATAATCTCATCGAATAAATCATGGGTAAACCCAAACTCAGGTCCATAGACGGTAGTAGCAAATTCTTCAATGAATCTCCGGTAAGAATCCCACGCGCCCCACTCACCGATTCTTTTTGAGAGTCCTTCAATTGTCTGTGTGTTGATTCCTATATTCGTTACTGTGGGCAACGCCCCGGGGATGTCAAAAACGGACGAGCCGCCCCGCACGGATACAAGAAGCGGATTCGCCGAATCGCCAAAGAGAGCGCCTAATCTCGACTGAAGGCGCCGTTCTATCATCTGTTGTTCGATTGATTTAACTGCTTCCTCAAGCTGTCTTTCAACATCAAGATCAGGCGCGCCGATAACAAATAGAGACGCGGGAGGCACCGGTATCCCTAATTGATGCATCACTAAGAGACTTCTCCCTTTCTCTCCGAATTGCTCAAGCAATGAAGTCTGAAACCCACTGTCTAAAGAGACCCGCGTCGGGCGATCGTTCTCCCGCTTTGGCCACACTGTATCGGATAATTGGGACGCCTTCACACGATCCAGCGATTCTTTGGTTCTTAAGAAGACCCCATCGAGCGTTTTAACTTCTGTGCGAGAATCTAGTAGGAGGCGTCGCTCCAGATGAGTTCTAATCCTCATTAAACTTTTTGTCGGCCGGATCGCTTTTAAAAAATCCGGAGCAATCCCGCCTGATTTCAAAGCAGCCGCTGCGACATCGATCGTCTCCCCCATCTCAACATCTAACTTCTCTAATGTTTTAAGCAAGTACTCATGGATATGTCTATTAATCAATCGAAGGCGCCCAAGAGTGATAGTGGGCGCATCAAGCAACCCTCTTAAGTCGCCGACCTCCTGTCCTGGCAGCCCTGTTGATTGGCACCACCTGGAACATAGCCACAATAGCTGAGTGAGGTCCTGCCAAGAGACGCCTTCCTTCACTTGTTCGGCGATTTCCCCCGCTAAATGTTGTTCCAGAGGACGCAACCGCTCTAGTAAAACATACAGCTTAAAATTCAAATCATTGGGATCAGTCCCCCGATAACGCAGGACTCCATGGTGTATTTCCTGAGTTAGCCGGAGTTCTCTTTCGTAGTATTCGAGGTCGGAAGTCCATTTTGGAAAATCTTTCTCTCTGATCAGCGCCGATGTGATAGCGGCATGTAAGTTCGCCAGCGAAGACAACGCCCTTCTCCAGTCGCGCTGGGTGTACTGAAGTAAGAACGCCTCCAATTTCAGTTTTGGCCATCCCTCCCGGTCCCCCTGCTTCTGATTGAGCGTCCGCACTGCTTCCATGGCCAGTTCGATCGTTTGAGCGGAATAGCGCTTCCAGAAAAAACGGTAGACAGGGATTTCCCGTTCAACGAATCGGACCAACCGATCCCGCTCTTCTTCCGTCTTCAAACGTTCCTTCAACGATCGGCCGATTTCTTCAAGCAGTGGGGGATCCACTTCCGCTAACTTTTCGATTCTCATGCGGCTTGGATTTTCTCCCGTACGAGCGGCAATTTCTCTCCATAGAGTTTGCAACATAGGATCGGCTTGTCTTGGATGTTCTTTCAGCCACTCAATAGTTTTTTCTCCGTCCGCTAATTTAAATCTCTGTATTGCGTCTACCAACATTTGCTCATCGCCTGTCAACCACCAATGAAACCGTCCGGCCATGAGCTCCGGGACGTGAGTCCCCTGATGACGATGGGCTTCTCTGCGGATAAAACCATCCAGGTCAGGACCAACGCTGTTGGGGTCCTCTAGCGGACGCGATAAGACCCTCATTTCACTTTCGGATGGAATACCGATTTCTCCTGAAGCAGGGTACTGCTTCAGGCAGTGATGCATGATCTCCCGCATCAAGAAAAAGTCTGTTTTATTCGTGATCTTGTTAACCAAATAGGTCAGATTCATCCATGGCATCTCCTGTTCTCCGAGGCGCCAGTCTTGAAGACTTAATAGAATAACAATGAACTCCAGAACTTTCGTTCTAATGGCTGGGAAATCAGCCGCTAATTCCAAGAATGGATTTAACGTTTTCCCCAACGGTTCTCTTGCCAGCACAGCGTAGAAAGTTTCCCGTGTTGATGCGGGTAAAGAAGAAAGTCCTCCCCAAATTTCAGCAATAACCCCTAAATTGTCATATTCATAGTCAATCGCCTCTCTTTCTCTTGGCGTATAGATTTGAGTCGCTCGAGAAAGCAAAAGAGTGGGAAGCACCTGTTCTAATACCCGCTCTTGCTGCTGTTTTTTCAGATCCCCAAGCAGGGCTAGTTGTCCTAGGGAAAGACGGCTTGTGTGCCTGAAATGCTGGTGGTTGGAAAAAAGGACTATTGGCAACCAACCATTCCTTAAAGAGCGCTCAATCAGACCCATACTCCTGAGCCGAAGAGTCGGGGGCAACACAACATCCCGCCACCCCTCCGGTTGATTCCCCACTAATGTCATCTGCTCTAACAAATACATAAAAACACCATCCCTGACACTTTTCATCTGAAATCTATCGTCTCTAGCCACACTATGCCATGTCTTGATAATATCTCCATAGCGCTCAACCAACCCCGCCGTCTCTTTGGAATATACCCCTATCCTCGTTAGCCGCTGATATAAAAGACACGCTAACAATTTCAATCCTCTCATCCGAGATTCGAGTAGGTATCTATCTTGTGTGGGTTGTTTAAATCGCTCCAAAAAATAATCTAAAAACCAAAGCCACTGTTCAGAAGAAAATTCATCTAATCCCCGAATCAGCGGCTCAATTTTACTTCCTTCAAGATGCTGGATCTGCTCGTAAACTGGAGATTGGGTATTTAAAAGGTGTTGTTTCAGCAAAGGCCATAAGTTTGTCCAATCTTTGCGAACCCAGGAAGGCCCCCCCGCTTCGATTCGTTCCGTAAGAGACCCGTACTCGCGCAGGCCCTCCAAGAGAGGATCACGCTGGAAAGGGGAATCGGAGGTTTCCAGCGAAGCGGGAGGCGACAGAGAATCCATTCGCCTGCCCCAACTAGAGGCAGGCTCCGGAATCACGCTAAAAATGATTAGCCCTGCTAGAAGAACCCGCAGCAATTTCATAAGATCCCACTAAAGACTAGTTTCATCACGTGGAGTAAGCAGATTCGGATCCGGCATCATGTGTTCCATCTTTCCTTTCTTAAGATCAATGGACATCACCTGGTCCACTAGCCCGATGGAAGCCGTGCCGTTAAAGGTGCCTGCAATCGCATGGAGAGCGTTGATATTATCCGGCACAACGTTGGATTCTTGCGGAGTCGCGAAATGGATATCAATGCTCCCCGGGATCCCCGGCTGGACATCCACAACGGCTACAGGGGTTAGAAATAGATGAGGATCTCCCGCCAGAGCATCCTGCTGTATCCCGAAAAGTTCTCCCGTGTTAAATCTTCCTTTACTTCTAAACCTTGTGATGCCGATGACCGCTGTCCGCGTCCGTTCCCTTTGCAGGAGACGGGCATAATCCTTCGCCGTGATCCCGGGCGCTTTGATCCGCACGTATCCGGCATGGAAATGCGTGTGGCTTCCCTCGGTCACGTTGGTGGTCGGATCCGCTTGGATTTTTTCCCAAAGAGAGGGCGGATAAAGCCCCTGGACCGCCTTCCAGTATTTCAGGCTGCTGCCAGCCGCCTGCATGGCGACGTTATCCACCATCCCGTTGCCGGCGCTGGTCGCGTCCGCCGTCCGCCGGAACAAATGCAGTTCCAATCCGTCAATTCGAGGGTAATGAAACAACGCCGGCCCCACAACGCGATTGGTAGAATGAGTATTGCAGGAGGTGACCTGTACCGATTTCCCCCGGAACTGCCTAAAATCCCCGCTGCGGGTAAAGTTGGTTGTTTCAAAAAGGGGAAGCATCCCCTGCGCTTCTCCTCCCTGGATCACGACCGCCACATCCGGAAACCGGTTGTAGATGTATTTTAAGTTGTATTCGGTTACGGAGAGGGTGTTTCCATCCGCATCTTTCGTTTCGCCGTCGGCGGTATCCACCACGATGTCTACTCCGCCGCCGGCCAGCGTCTCCTCTAGAGTTCCAAAAAGAGGCAGTCCTTCTTTCTCAAACGCGGCTTTGTCTGATCCTTTAAGAGCGACTAACGGAACTCCTTCGTCGGCTAATCTCCTGGTTTCTTTGTCGTTGGCGGTTCGCTTGGCCGCCAGCACCCAAAATCCGTGTCTCCTCGCCCATTTGAGCACTTTCGCGCCGATCGTCCCCGGCCCGTTGACCAGGACCGTCACCTTCGGCTGGAGGAGCAGTTCCATCTTTTTAAAACTGGTCTGGTCTCCGCCGAGAAACTGAGCGATCACCGGCCGGTTTGAGCCGGGGATCTCGATCTCCAACTGCAATCCTCTCGGCTTGGATCTGCCAAACCAGTGCCGTGTCGCTTTCAGATCACCCAGCCGCAAGGTATCTGAAAACCAGTTGGGGACATCGGGGTGCGGGACCAAGATATTAGGATCAAAAGTCTCCAGTTCGTTTCTTAATGCGTCTAAGTCTTTATCCACCAAGCGCACGCCGATCCCGGCTTGGCTCACCCACCTCGCCGCCGCAGCAACCCTGTTTTTTACCTCCGGATAACCTCCCACCCGCGCTTCAAAATAAAAAACCTCGGACGTCTCTAAGATTTGCCTCTGCGGATCCCATTTGACGCCGGCTACCGGTTCATTCAAGTCGTTCAGAAAATAGGACGGAGGTACAGGGAGCGACGCTGGCAGCGGCGATGAACGATCAAAGGATTCCGGGAGCGCCTGACGAGGGGAAATAGTCCCGGAGTGATGAGAAACAACACCCCCTTCCCCCACCAAAAACAACAGGATGA
>JACOVV010000022.1 GCA_016177145.1 Candidatus Omnitrophota bacterium
GGCTCAAAGAGATGGCCGGGATTATCCGTTATCATCAAGAGACAGGGGAGGGGACGGGGTATCCTCAAGGGGTGAAGGGAGACGAAATTCCGCTGGGGAGCCGGGTGGCGGCGGTGGTGGATACTTTTGACGCGATCACGCATGACCGTCCGTATCGAAAAGGAAAGAGCATCAAAGAAGCGCTGGAAGAATTGCGCCGGTGCGCCGGCACGCAGTTTGATCCGGTGATTGTGGAGTTGATGTGTGAGATATGGGAGAAGGAAGGATAGAAAATGGAGAATGGAAAATGGAAAGTGATTTATGGGAAATGGATTCGCGTGGTGTGGATCTTTGCTGCTGTCTACTTTCCGCTTTCCACTTTCTGTTTTTTAGCCGGCTGCGCGACCCCCGGCCCAAAAATACCGCGCGAAGAAATTGAAGCGGCGCGAAAGGTATTGCAGGCGAAGGCGTTTCGGTATAAGTTTTCGCAGCAGATCCGCTTGAATCAGTTGGGGCGCCGCTTGATGATTCATCTTCCGACGCCGGAAGACAACCGCCCGAAACCATATACGGGGTTGCTGATCTCGGATGTGAATAAACAACTGCAGGAATTTTACCGGCTCTCCTCACGGCACGGCATTGTGGTGATTGGGGTGGTTCCGGAAAGCCCCGCCCAGAAGGCCGGATTTAAGGAAGGGGATCTGATCCTGAAAATCGGCAAAGCAAAACCACGGTCGGCCTGGGAGGCGCACCAGTCTCTACGCAAGCTAAAACTGGAGGAGGCGACGCCGGTGGAGTTGAGCGGCGAAGAAGGGACTGTTGCAGTGGAGTTAATTCCTGATGCGCTCCCCTATTCGATCCAATTTCTCACGGTAGAGAGCGAAGAAGTGAACGCCTTCGCTTCCCCGGAGCAGATAGTCGTGACTTATGGGATGCTGCGGTTTATCCAATCCGATGAGGAATTGGCGGTTGTGGTGGGGCATGAGTTAGCCCATCTGACCGAAGGGCATATCGCCAAGTCCATGGGGAGCGGTTTATTGTCAGGAATCCTGGGGTTAACGATCGGGATTGGGGCTGAAATTCTATTGCCCGGAAGCGGCGATCCGATGTCGCGGTTGGGGGGCGGCGCGCTCCAGGCGCAGTTTTCCAAAGAGTTTGAAAGAGAAGCGGATTATATTGGTTTACAATACGTTCACGCGGCCGGTTTTGATATCCGCGCGGGGATTGCTGTCTGGGAAAGGTTTGGAGTAGAAATCCCTCAAAGTCTCTCGAGTAATTTCCTCAGCACTCATCCTCCTTCCCCCGAACGGATGGTCCGTGTTCAAAAGGTCGTGGATGAGATCGAAAATACCCCTCCAATTCAATCCAATTAAGCTAATTTGAGTGATTTGATAAAAACCTTCCGGGGCGGTTTGCGGCCTTTTTTGATTATATAACCATCTCATTTTATTGAGGTTATATCTTTGACTTTGCCCTAACCGTAGGGTATACTTGTTCTTAGATGTTAAAAGGGGGGATCCGCTATGGGGGAACTATTCAAGAGTCTGGCGTTGGTGCCGCGGGGAGTGCGGTACAAGCTGCTGGTGGCCTTCTGTTTGATGTCGCTGATTCCGCTGCTCATCTGCGTTTATTTGACCACTAACTATATTTTCCCGCACTTACAATCGCTCAGCCAGGTCAGTCTGGTTATTCTGGTGACGATTGGGGTCGCTTTATTGGGGTTAAAACTAGCCAAGGAGATTGTCGATCCCATCGCCCGGATTGCCCTCCAGGCAAGGGGGATTGTCAACGGCCAGGTCCATCAGGTGACCGTTGACGAAAGACAGGACGAAATCGGCGATTTGAGCCGATCTCTGGATGAGATGACCCGGCGGATCCGCGAAAATATGGAAGAGTTAAAAGATTATGGCGAGAAAACCAAAGAGATTAACCTGGAAGTGAATAAGAAGGTAATGGCTCTTTCAAACCTTCTGCAGGTAGGGAACTTAATTTCCAACGGCGGAAAATTACAGGAGGTCCTGCAGCATGTCGTCGAAAAGGTTTCTCAAATCCAGGAAGGGACAAAAACCTTTCTGCTTCTTTTTGAGGATTCCAGCAAGAAACTGGCCGTTCGCGCCAGCTATGACGTGCATTCCGAGGAGCTGTTGAACGGCAGGTTTGAATTGGGAGATGGGATATTGGGGAGCTGCGTTTTGGAACGGCGGGGATTCACCGCCGACAACAAACAGTCTTCCCCGCGGAAGGAAATCACCGAATTAATGCAGCAATGGGGCGTCACTAACGCGACGGTGATTCCGATCATTCTCCGTTCGGCGGCGATTGGTTTATTGGCGATCGGGAACCGGCAGCCCAATTTCCAATTCAACGAAGGGGACCAGGAAATCTACCGTATTTTTGCCAGGCAGGTCTCGATTGCCATTGAGAATGACCGGTTGACGAAGAAAACGGAGGAGTTGGAGATCAAGGATGAATTGACGGATCTTTTCAATAAGGGATTCATCGAGCAGCGGCTGGAAGAGGAAATCAAGCGGGCCGCTTACGCTCAAAGGCCCTGCGCTTTTGTTCTGTTTGACGTGGATGGGTTTAAAGAGGCGGTATTGCCGCAAGGGGTTTTAGCCGCGGAGGGGGTCTTAAAGAAAATAGCGAGGATCTTATCACAGGAGATCACTGAAATTGATAAGGCGGCCCGGTACGGCGACGACGCGTTCGCGCTGCTTCTTCCCGAGAAGAACAAGAAAGAGGCCATGGCGCTTGCCGAGCGGATTCGCAAAAGAATAGAAGAGTCGCGTCTCCTGGGAACGGAAGGAAAGAACGGGGTGACGATCAGCGCGGGGGTCAGTGAAAACCCGCTTGACGGCGCCACGGGGCGGGAACTGGCGAAAAAAGCGGAAGAAATACTTCAGTACGCGAAAGATCACGGCAAGAATCAAGTGATAGGGATGATTCCGGCGGGAACAAGGACATAAGGGAGGAACAAGATGACGACGACTACGACAGCGGCGGCGATGGAGTTACTGAAACAAATGGTGCAAAGAGGCGCGTCTGATCTGCATTTGGGGGTGAGTTACCCGCCGACTCTGCGGATTGACGGCGCTTTGGTTCCTCTTGAATATCCTCCTCTGAATCATGATGAGATGGCGCATCTGCTTCAGCAGGTTCTTGCCAAAGAGCAGATGGAAAAGTTCATCAAACAGAGAGAATTTGACATGGCTTTCGGCGTGGAAGGGCTGGGGCGTTTTCGGGTCAACGCCTTTTTCCAGCGCGGGAAAATGGGGGCGGCGATCCGCCTCATCCCCGACAAAATCCGTTCCTTTGAAGAATGCGGGCTGCCGGCGGACAGCATGAACTATTTCTGCAACCGCCCGAAGGGGTTGGTGCTGGTCACGGGAGCCAC
>JACOVV010000231.1 GCA_016177145.1 Candidatus Omnitrophota bacterium
CTGCGGAGCGCAGTGAGTTCTGCCGCTTCCCTGCCGGCTAAGATACAGTCTTCTAAAGACATGTATTCCCACGTCGCGTAACGTCCCGCCAGAAAGACGGATTCTTTCTCTAAGAATTCCGTGACGGTTTTGACGATCTGATAACATCCAGGGGTAAAAACCGCGTAACCGTAACGAACGGTATGAGCATCCTCCACTTCGATCTGGTTCTCATGTTCAAGTAATCCGGCCCGGCACAATCCCCGGACCACGTCAGAACGAAGATCCGGCATCGTTTGTTTCTCCACGACATAGGGAACCTCTACCTGCAACGTTCCACATCCCCGCGGAGCCAGATAAGGGGCGTAATTACTGGGGAGAATGACCCGGTAAAAAGGGAATTCTTGTTCGGCGAAATAAACCCAATGCTTTTCCCGTTCCTGTAACCCGCGGACGCCAAAATGAAAGCTGGTCAGCGAGACCCATTGGAGCTGTTTAGACAATTGTCGAATTTCTTCCGGCAGGGGACGGGCCCGTTTCATCAGCTCGGGAAGAGGAACCGTAGAAAGCAATTGGTCATACTGAAATTCCCTTCCATTGGCAAATCGGATCGTGTGGCGGTCCAGATCCACCGACTCGACTTCATGCTGTAACTGAATGGGTTGGTGTAACTGTTCTTGCAACGCCAGCGCGACCCGGTGAATCCCTCCTTGCCGTGGATAGCAGAACTGCGCGTTGTATCCCAATGAATAGGGTGTATTGTTGAGGACCTCGTCGAGAGTCGGTATTGGAATATACTTTTGAACGCCGTCGATTCCTAATTCGGAAGGAGATAATCTCCATAGTTTTGTGTTGTAGGGGATCAGAAAATGTTTGGCAATACCGGCGCCAAAACGGGATAGGATCCATTCTTCGAATGTCTTTGGGGCTTCATGGAGAGGGCTTTGATGCGCTTTCAGAAAACCTGCCAGGCACTCTTCCCGCACCGGATCAGAGAGCTGGGTAAAATACGTCTGAAATGGATACGGAATGTATTTCTCCCGGGTATAAACCCAGGCGCTCCGTTGACTTTGCGACCATTCCCACCGGAGTAACCGTCCGATAAAATCGGCCATTTCGGGTGTCCTAAAATGAAGGACATGCCCCGTCGCGTCAAAAGTATAACCGGAGCGGGCGAAAGAGCGACAAACTCCTCCCACCTCTTTTTCCCTCTCAAATAAGGTATACCCATTTTGAAGGTGATAAGCGGCGCTTAAGCCGGTCAGCCCCGCCCCTAAGATCGCGATACCGGACATGGGATCAATTCCTCATAAACGTTTTCGATGCGTTTCACGGTTTCGGATAGTTCATAGTCGCGACGCCACAATTCTTTTGCACACGCCCCCATTTCTCGGCCAAGACCGGGATTTTTTAACAGCCGCAGGATCGCTTCCGCAATCCCATCCACATCCCCCGGGGCGCGCAAAAATCCGTTTTTATCCTGTTCCACGATCTCCGGCGTTCCACCGACCGCTGTCGCGACCACCGGTTTGCGGCTCGCCATCGCTTCTAATATCGTCATCGGCAATCCTTCCCATTGGCTGGTCAAGACGACGACGTCGCTCGCCGCTAAAATTGCCGGAATATCCCATCGCCATCCTGCGAGGGTCAATTTATTTCGTAAACGGAGCTGATCCCGTTCTTTCTCAATTTGTGGACGGAGCGCGCCATCCCCCACCATGAGAAATCTCGCTTTGGAAAAATCAGCGGTTGTTTTCGCGGCGGCCCGGACAAAATCCAACGGCGCTTTCTGCGGCTTAAAACAGGCGATCATGGTGACCAATGGATTCTCTGATGGAATTCTTAATTCCTGTCTTATTTGTAGGGGCGAACGGCCGGACGCCCCTACCGTACCATCAGGCGCCATCTCGAATTCTTCGGGATCAATCCCGCAGGGAATGCATTCATACTGAGAACGAACTCCAATATTCCATCGGCATCCTTCTTCGATCGCCGCCCTGGAGACGGCAATGATCCGGCTGGTGATCGCCGCGGCCTTTTGCTCCATTCCAATATAGAGGCGTTTTTCCCAAAGCGGCTGCTGGGGCGTAAATCCAAAACCGTGCACGGTATGAACAATATTCTTGATCCCGGCCCGGTGAGCCGCCCATCTCCCCAGAATCCCCGCTTTGGAACTATGGGTGTGAACTATTTCCACCCTATACTGTTTTAGAACCTCTACCAACTCCCCGCCCGCTTTTAAATCCCAGAAGGGATGAACTTCCCGGCGCAGTGATGGAATTTGGACCAATCTTTCCCCCAAAAAACGCCTGGCAGAGTCCACCAGCGGCGCTTCCTGAGAAGAGGTGATTAGAATCGGATCAAACCGGCTGGGATCCAAACGTTCTATCAAGGAAAGGAGATGTTTCTGAGCGCCCCCTAACTCTAGTTTTGTCAGAATATAACCGATACGAATCCTTGGGTAAGACATATCACTAAGTGAATGATTATATCATAAAAAGACCCCGGCAACCTAAATCGCCGGGGCCTTCTGATTTTCTGCCAAACAAAGTCTAACGACGGACGTTTAGACTCTCATCGCATGTTCTCTTTCAAACACCGCCTGCCTGTACGCCAAATCCGCATCCAGCCGTTTCAAATCTTCAATCAAGTTGATAACCTCTGGATCTCTCATCGGGTTCTTCTCTCCCTCCCGAATGGCTCTTTCGTAAACGATGCTTCCCAGTTTGGCGAACTTCCGGGAAATCTGATGTTCTAGCCGAACCGCTTCCAGCTTGTGGCGCGTGACTTGGGCTGTTTCTCCCGCTTTCTCTGTAAGGGTTTCCGCGGATTTCGAGGCAATTTCCATTCCCTTTTCAAACCCCTCGCTAATCCTCTGCCACAACGTCATCGCCTGTTCCTTCCATTTATCGTTCATAGTC
>JACOVV010000220.1 GCA_016177145.1 Candidatus Omnitrophota bacterium
GAGCATGGGGACTAATAATCCGATTAACGTGGTCAAAGCGACCATGGAAGGGTTAAGCCAGCTTCGTTTAAGCCGGCATTCTGTTTTCTCAGAAGAGGCCGATTTAACGAAAGAAAATATCAAAGGGGAAACGGAAGTCATCAATAAGGAAGCGACCGCATGAAGATAGAAGAAGTGCGTCCATCCAAGGGGGCGAGGCGCCGCCCAAAACGACGTGGTTTTGGAATTGGTTCCGGACATGGTAAAACGTCTGGCCGTGGAACGAAGGGGCAGGGAGCGAGGACCGGTTTTAGCATCCCACCATGGTTTGAAGGAGGACAGATGCCTTTGGTACGGCGGATTCCGAAGAGAGGGTTTCATAACCGATCCCGGGTAGCCTGCCAAGTGGTTAATATCAAGGATTTGAATCGGATATCCGTTGAGGAAGTGACGCCTGAGGTGCTGCTGAAGGAAAAAATGATCGAGCGCGCGGACCGGCCTGTGAAAATTCTCGGTGAGGGAGAGTTAAAAGAAAAGAAACGGGTTTTGGCTCACTATTTTTCCTCCTCCGCGGTTGAGAAAATTCAAAAAGCCGGGGGAACGATAGAGAAGGTAAAAAGATGATAGCAGCGTTTAAAAATATTTTCAAAATCCCTGACCTGAAGAAAAAAATCCTAGTGACGCTGGGGTTAATTACCGTCTACAGACTTGGGGCTTATATTCCCACGCCGGGCGTGAATGGTTCGGAATTGGCGCGTTTCTTCGAAGACATCGTGCATACTCAAGGAGGCGCCCTTTTTGGAGTGATGAATCTTTTTAGCGGCGGCGCCATCGAACGGTTGACAATTTTCGCCTTGGGAATCATGCCCTATGTTTCGGCTTCGATCATTCTTCAATTGCTGACCGCGGTGATTCCTTCTTTAGAGAAGCTGGCTAAAGAAGGGGAACTTGGGAGAAGAAAAATTACGCAGTACACACGTTACGGAACAATTATCCTCTCGATTATTCAGTCGTTCTTTATCGCGCTGTGGCTGGAAAATCCCATGCACTTTAACGGGAGAGAAATTGTTGAATTTCCCGGTTGGGGTTTTCGTTTCTTAACCGTTTTAACTCTGACAACGGGAACCGCTTTTATTATGTATTTAGGGGAAACCATCACTGAAATCGGGATTGGGAACGGCATTTCCTTATTAATCACTGCTGGAATCGTGGCTGGGATCCCCACGGCCCTTTATCAGCTTTTTGTATTGGCTTCTCCTTTTGCTTTGCATAAAGCACAATTGAATGGTCCGACAGTTTTGTTGTTGGTCGTCATGCTTGTTGTCGTTGTGGTAGCGGTGGTGCTGATCACGCAAGGACAACGCAAGATCCCTGTCCAGTATGCCAAGCGAGTGGTTGGGAGGAAGGTCTATGGCGGCCAGGAAACCTACATTCCTCTTCGCGTCAACCAGCCAGGGGTCATTCCTATTATTTTCGCCCAATCCATTATTCTATTTCCGGCGACGATCGCTGGTTTTGTTCCGAACGCGGCCGTCCAGCAGTTTGCGAATTGGTTGTTGCGCGGCCAAACGCTCTATACTGTTTTATATGTTTTGCTGATTGTTTTCTTTTCGTATTTTTATACAGCTATTACCTTTAATCCAGTGGATGTCTCGGACAATATGAAGAAATACGGCGGTTTCATCCCGGGCATCCGTCCGGGCAAGCCGACCTCAGAGTATCTGGATTATATTCTCACTAGGGTTACTCTGGCTGGAGCGGTATTCTTGGCAACAATCGCTATCTTTCCGGATCTTATCAGCGCTTGGCTGAGAGTTCCTTATAGTGTCGCAAGTTTTTTTGGCGGCACGGGGTTGTTGATCATCGTTGGCGTCATGCTGGACACGATGAAACAAATAGAGTCTCAGCTCATTATGAGACACTATGAGGGATTCATGAAACACGGCCGTTTGAAAGCAAGAAGATGAAATTAATTCTTTTAGGCCCTCCGGGAGCAGGTAAAGGTACGGAAGCGGAACTCCTGAAAAAAGAATTAAGCGTGCGCCATATCTCGACGGGAGACATGCTTCGGGAACAGGTAAAGTCAGGCGCTTCTTTGGGACAACAGGCTAAACGGTATATGGATTCAGGGCGGTTGGTTCCCGATGACATCGTGATCCGGATGGTATCGGAAAGAATTCAAGAGTTGGGGATAAAAGAAAGTTTTGCCCTGGATGGTTTTCCAAGAACAAGGATCCAAGCGGAAAGTTTGGACGGCACCCTGGAGAAATCCGGAAGACCTATTGATTTGGTTCTCTATTTTGAAACATCGGCTCCCGTTGTTATACAGCGTCTAAGCGGCAGGCGGGTTTGCCGCCAATGCGGATTGAATTATCACGTTCAGAATATGCCCCCCAAGAAAGACGGCATTTGCGACCAATGCGAAGGGGAGTTGTACCAGCGGCCCGATGATTCAGAAGAAACTATAAGAACACGCTTAAAGGCTTACCAGGATCAGACCGCGGAGCTTATTGGCTATTATCAGGCGAAAGGTCTCTTGCGCAAGATCCCGGGAGATTACGAAGCGATTAAGCTCTTTGAATATTTGAAGGATCTCTTTCAGCGAGAAGGATTGTCTTAGAGGATGATCGAGCTAAAGTCCCGGCGCGAGATTGAAATTATGTCGCGGGCGGGTAAGATTACAGCAGCGCTGCTGGATTATTTAGAAAAGGCAATCCGACCTGGGATCAGGACTCTCGAACTGGATGAACTAGCGGATGAATTTATCCGGTCTCATGGAGCCCAGCCGGCTTTCAAGGGATACCGGGGATATCCCCGAACCATTTGTGTTTCTGTGAATGAAGAAGTTGTGCATGGAATTCCTGGGCAGAGGCGCCTTGAGGAAGGGGATATCGTGAGCATCGACGTTGGGGTGAAACTCGATGGATACTATTCGGATGCGGCGAAAACCTTCGCGGTCGGTTCGATTTCAGAAGCGGCAAAACGTCTAATGCGAGTCACCCGCGAAGCCCTGGAGCTAGGGATGCAAAAAGCCAAGCAAGGAGCTCGGTTGTCCGATATCTCATGGACTATCCAGCAGCATGTGGAGCAGAACCATTTTGGAGTCGTCAGACAATTTGTCGGACACGGGATAGGAGCTCAATTGCATGAAGAACCGCAGGTGCCGAACTTCGGTTCTCCTAACCAGGGAGTATTACTGAAGGAGGGAATGGTTCTAGCGATCGAGCCAATGGTATCAGAGGGGCATTTTGAAGTTGAAATTCTTGAAGATGGGTGGACGGCTGTTACCAAGGATCGGAAACTGGCAGCGCATTTTGAACATACGGTAGCAGTAACACCAGAAGGGCCGAGGATATTAACTCAATAATCAAATGGCGAGAAGCGATTTAATTGAAGCGGACGGGACAGTTGTTGAGGCGTATCCTAATGCCATTTTTAAGGTTGAATTGGAAAATGGCCATCATGTGTTGGCTCATGTGTCCGGGAAAATGCGAATGAATTTCATCCGGATTTTACCCGGGGATAAAGTAAAAGTGGAGTTATCCCCGTACGATTTGACCCGCGGGCGCATTGTTTACAGAAGTAAATGAGAGGGAAAAAATGAAAGTACGTGCTTCGGTGCGAAAAATATGTGATAAGTGTAAGATTGTCAAGCGTAAGGGACGCGTCCGAGTTCTGTGTAAAGCCAATCCGAAGCATAAGCAA
>JACOVV010000237.1 GCA_016177145.1 Candidatus Omnitrophota bacterium
GGCAACCCCGCCGTAAGGCGGTGACGCAAAGCTACGAGTGCGTTGCAAGAGTGCGACGCGCAGTCGGGCTACCGAAAGGATGTTATGGGGGAGCAGAAGACTAAACAGCACCAGCCAGAGCAAAGGACCGTGACGCAGGGGCGCCCGCCGACTCGGTGGCCTTGGGATGTCAAAGAAAACCGGTTCTCGGCGTTGACCCGCGTCAATCAGTCGTTAGCCGTTGCTTCAGAAAGGGATTCCGCTCTTGAAAGAATCCTGGAAGCGACGTTGGCGCTTCTGAGGGCGAGAAGGGGTTCTATTCTTTTAGTGGATCCCCAGATGAAAAATCTCACCGTGAAAATCTCGAAAGGGATGCCTCCCTCTGTCAGCGCTCAAATTTCACTGAAACTTGGAGAAGGTATTTCGGGGTTTGTCGCTGAAAAAGGGAGACCTTTGCTGGTGCAGGATATCCAGACATACCGCAGTTTTCGCAAAACACCGGCCAGTCGTTATGAATCGGAATCTTTTTTTAGTATTCCCATTGTCAGCGCTCCGTTGAATATCTGGGGACAAACCATCGGAGTGATGAACATATCCGACACTCAATACGGCGCTTCCTTCACAACCGAAGACCTGGCTCTTTTATCGGTTCTCGCGACAGAAGCGGCTCTAGTGGCTCTTTACTGGAAACCAGAAACAGGAGAACGGCTTCTCCATGAGGCGGCCGCCCAAATCCAGATGGCTTTGACTTCCATCAACGGCCATGCCCAGTATTTGGCCCTTCAAATCCCGCAGGAATGTAAATCGGCGGAGGTCTTAAAGAAAATCATCCAGCAGAGTCAGGATGCCATGACGGTGTTGAAACAACTGCAAAAAGAGAGAAATCCATGATTCACTTGCTGGTGGTGGATGATGAAATTGAAGTCTGTGATTTCCTGACGAATTATTTTTCCGACAAAGGATATATGGTCAGCTCCGCAACGAGCGGAGAAGAAGCGCTGCACCGTTCACGCGCCACCCATCCTGATCTGGTCCTCTTGGATGTGAGAATGCCCGGAATCTCCGGATTGGAAGTCTTGCACCGTCTCCGCAAGGAGGAGAATCCCTCAAAGGTTGTCATGATCACAGCGATTGAAGACCCTCAAGTCATTGAGGAAGCTAAACGCTTGGGGGCCGAGGATTATATCGTCAAGCCATTCGATCTGGATTATCTTGACAAAGTTGTCTTGCGCAAGATTACCACCCTGCTGCACGAATAAACACTAAACTCATTTTGATTCATTCCGGGTGACGTCATCCGTGTTGTCAATATCTTCTTCATGCAGCGCCGCCATTATCTCGACGATGCGGGGTGAGAATTGCGTTCCGGCGTGGTGTTTCAGTTCTTCAATGGCCTGAGCGCGGCTCATCCCTTGGCGGTAGGGTCTGTCCGAGGTCATGGCGTCAAAAGCGTCAGCGACAGCGGCAACCTGAGCGCCCAAAGGGATTTCATCTTCTTTGAGCCCCTGCGGGTAACCTTGGCCATCCCATCGTTCCTGGTGGTAACGGGCGATTTTTGCCAGTTCTTCCAGGCCCTGGATCCGTTCCAAAATATCCGCTCCATCCAGCGGGTGTTTCTTCATAATGAGCCATTCTTCTTCGGTCAGCGGGCCCGCTTTGTATAAAATTTCACGCGGGGTAAAAAGTTTGCCGACGTCGTGAAGAAGAATTCCGGCCAAAAAGAGCTCCTCAGCCATCCCAAGAGGGATGCGCCGTTGTTTCAGCTTTTCGACAATCCGCCGGGCGATGCCTCGGGTTCTCTGGAGATGTTCGTAGGTGTATTCAGGGTCCATCTTTCCCACCGTCGCGGCAAAGGCGTCGATGATACCGGAGAGAATCTGCTGGAGCTGGTGAATCAATTGCGCGTTACGAATCGCGGTAGCGGCGTCGTTGGCCAAGGTCATCAGGAAAGAGAGGTCTTTCTGCGAATAGACACCGGCGCGTTTTTCTCCCAAGAGGATGAGCGCCATTAATTGGTTTTGGTGGAAGGCGGGAAGGCAGAGTTCGATATCGAACGAATTCATGGAGCGGTAGATTCGTTCCGGCAGGGAAGACGGCGGCGCGGTTTTTGCCAGTTCAAACTCGACTTGTTCCCGGAGGAGAGGCTGCTGAGAGGAGGAAAACCATTCGGCAAAATTCTTAAAGGGTTCCGTTGGGTGAGGGTTGAAGAGATAAAGCCGGCAGAAGCCGGGGTGAATGTGTGAAACGATGATTTCTTGGATAGTTTGGACCAACTTGTTGGGATCGGTTTCCTGAGCCATCCGCTCACTGGCCAGTTTTACTTTCTCATAGTAAACGGGGTTTTTATCGGCAATGTGAATGCCGAAGATGTGGTATCGGAATATCGCGAGGGTGATGATCAGGGGATAGAGAAACATGAATTGAGACCCGACCGGAACGACACTCTCGTCATAAGATGAAAAATGATGGATCACTCCGCTGGCAAAACCGACCAGCGACGCGACAAGAATCACGCAAAGCCGTTTCCTTTTGTAACCACGGGACCGGACCATGGAGGCCCCTAGACGGAAAAATCCCGGCAGGAGCAGGCAATAGAAACAGAGCACATGAAAAAGATAAAGCGGCCCCGCGCTCGGATAGAATAAAAAGTGGCCGCGCGGGTTGACGCCGGTGATAAAAAGAGGATGCGACGATAGAAAAGCGCTGATCATTGAAATGAGATAAATGAAAAACAAGGTTTTAACTTTGAGAGATCTTCGCGTGAGTTGATAACAAAGGTGAAGCCAAAGGGGAGGAATAAACGCCGCTCCGAAGATCGCGGTCCTTGACCAGAAGAGGGCCTGGGATGCCGACCGGCTCTCCAGAAGGAAGAAATTTCCGAAACTCCACCATGCGACAAAAAAGTTGGTGATTCCCCAGAGGACGTTCAGCAGGTGCCGTCGGTTGTGGACAAAGATAAACCATCCAACCCCCAGACACGTGATTGCGGATAATAGAGTCCCTGTGGATTGAAGGGTCACGACGTAAGTATATCATAACCACTTTAAATTTTTGTTAGACAATTATAAGCCGTTGTATTAATATAAGTTACATGAATCAATCAGAGAGGATAGCCACTCAGATCGTCAAACGCTTGCGGGACAAAGGCTTCCAGGCGCTTTTTGCCGGGGGGTGCGTCCGGGATCGTCTCATGGGAAATCCTCCCAAAGATATTGATATCGCGACCGACGCTTTACCGGAGCAGATCCAAACGCTCTTCCCGCGAACCGTTCCGGTGGGAATTCAGTTTGGGGTCATTTTAGTGGTCGAGGAAGGGGCCGCATTTCAGGTGGCGACGTTTCGTTCGGATGGAAAGTATCTGGATGGGCGTCATCCTGTGGAGGTGAACTATTCCAAGACCCCTCCGGAGGATGCCAGCCGTCGCGACTTCACGATCAACGGACTCTATTTCGATCCAATCGCTCAGAAAATCCTCGATTTTGTCGGCGGCAGGGAGGACATTCAGAAAAAGATCGTCAGAACCATTGGTGATCCAAAGGCGCGTTTTCAGGAGGATAAACTCCGCCTGCTTCGGGCGGTCCGGTTTGCCTCGACGCTGGAATTTGAGATCGAGAAAGAAACTTTCGCGGCGCTCCGCGCTCTGGCGGATAAGATCGCCGAAGTCAGCGCTGAACGGGTTCGTGAAGAACTGGTGAAGTTATTGTCCGGAGGACACGCGGAAAGAGGACTGGCATTATTGGACGAAACGGGGCTTTTACCGAAGATTCTCCCGGAGGTGTCCCGCATGAAAGGGGTCGAACAGCCGCCGCAGTTCCATCCGGAAGGGGATGTGTTTATTCACACGAAGATGATGATGGGGATGCTGGACCATCTGCCGGAGCGGCCGGCGGTTCTGGCGATGTCGACGCTGTTGCATGATGTCGGGAAGCCGCCCACTTTCCGGCAGGCCCCTGACCGGATCCGGTTTGACAACCATGACAGGGTCGGCGCCCGGATGGCGCGTGACATCTGCCATCGGCTCCGGTTTTCCAACGATGAGATTGACCAGATCGCCGAGGGGGTTGAAAAACATATGGATTTCAAGAACGCCCCCAAAATGAGAGAAGCGACGCTCAAACGGTTCATGCGGCGGCCCACTTTTGAATGGGAAATAGAGATGCACCGCATGGATTGTCTGGCAAGCCACCGCGATTTGACGGTCTATCAATTCCTGACTCAGAAGTACGCGGAGTTTAAGAAAGAAGTCCCAAAACCAAAACTCTGGGTGAGCGGTGATGATCTGATTCAGATGGGGTTTGCTCCCGGGCCGCGTTTTAAAGAAATTCTATCGGCGGTGGAAGACGAACAGTTAGAGCACCATTTGAATTCTAAAGAAGAAACCATGCAGTGGGTTCTGAAAAAATTCCCCATTTAGTTTTGATTTTGATTGCATTGAGAGAATTGGTTTTGGTAAGATAAAATTATCATGGAGATCACGCGGGGAAAAAGAGCGGACATTTTGATCTATTCCATTCTCTTCTTCACGGGTCTTGCTTCCATGGGATTGGCTCTCTCCGCGTTTTCATCCTCGACAAAGACTCACCAGATTCTTGTGCGGCATTGGATTCCCCAATATCAGGCAGTCATGGAGATGGAGCGGGCGGCCCGGCAAGACCAGCGCGCGGAGTTTCTGGCGGCGCGCGCCCAGCTTTTGGAATGGATGGCGCCGGATCAGGACCTTAGTTTTATTGAAGCGGTCACCACCCTCCCCAGAGATGCGGGAATCATCGGACAGCAAATAACACCGCAGATTCAGGGGACGATTCAACGGTTGTTGGATACGCAAAAAACTTACCTCGATTTAATTTGGGTGGGATTCTTAGCGATGATCCTTTTAGGGAGCATGAGTTTTGGGGGACTGGCGCTGAGTTATTGGAGGGATGAACAACAAGAAAATCAGTGGGGAGGGTTCTACCGGGCCGCATTGCCGCCGGCCCACCGTCTTTCAGCGGCGCTAGGGCAATTGCAGGGGAATTCCCGCCAGCTAACCGAACAAACGGAACGGACGGTTCAACACAGCCGCGAATTGATCGAATTGACCGATCAATTGCAGAGCCCGCTGAACCAAATCGAAGGTATTCTAGGGTTAGCGCATGACACTACGAAAATGACCTCGAGGAACACGACTGAAATGGCCCAACAGTTAAAGCAGACGCAGGATAAATTATTGGCTGCCTCGGCGATGATGCGAGGAATGGTGGAGCGGACGGAAAGAATGCGGGTTCTGGCGGAGGGGCTTTCAGACCTTGCCGACCAAGCCAATTTATTTCTCGTGAATACTTCCATTGAAGTGGCGCGGGAGGGGGAGAAAGGAAGAGGTTTTGCCTCGGTAGCCGAGGAAGTGAGTCATCTGGCAGACGGCTCCGTGAAAACTTCGCAAGAACTTATTCATCTGGTCCGGAATATTAATGACGAAGCGGCCCGGGCGGCTTCGTCATTACAGCAGGAAATCGGTTCTTTTGCGGCGACCCACCAGATCGTCGCTAAAGGAGAACAATCGTTTGCCGATCTGTCCCGCATGATCCAGCATTTATGCGAGCAGTCAAGCTGTGTCCAGCAGGGGTTTGGGCGGTTATTCCTTCATGGGCGTTCTCTGAAGGAAACGTCTGCTGACTTGGCCCAAAGTCAACGCCAATGGCAGCAGTGGTTGACGGCTTCCTCCGAGTCCATTGAACAAATGACGTCGTTGCTGCAGGATATCCAGCCGAGATGAGTCGTTTCCTGGTTCTTGAATTCTCCAGTCAAAAATGGGGAGTTGAATTGGATTATATCGCTGGCGTCACCGAACTCCCAAGGGAATGCTTAGGTTTTGATTCGCTGCCTGAGCAGATTATCGTGAGGGACAAAGTGATTCCTCTTGCCGATCCTGCTGCTTTATTTGGGACCGTTTCTTATGAGCCGATGATTTCAAAAATGACAAAGACAGTTGTCTTAAGCAGGGGAAGTTTCTGGCTGGGATTGGCAGTGAATAAAGTCTTGACCATCGAACCGATCGAAATCAGTTGCGCGACCTGGGTGGGGTCGTATGTCCCTATTGGAGTGCGGCGCGATCTTCTGCAAGGGGTTGGCACGACTCCGGAGGGCAATCCAGTACTATTGGTTCACGCGGAGCGCGTCATTTCCGCGTGGCAGGAAAAAAAACAGGGATTGGCCGCTTTCGCTCTTCCAAAAGGGCCTCGGTTAGGGGAGAAAATACTTTCTCCGGCGGGCGCCTCCAGTCAGCAATTCTACTCGGGTCCTGAACGGCGGAGCCATCTCCGGCTTGAGAAAACAGAGCAGGTGCTTATGCAGAAATCGAAACAGAGTGGATATCCCGCTTATCGCGCGGTCATTTCCTTTCGCAGGGAGATAAAAGACGATTCTCTTCAAATGGTAAAAGTGGTCAAACTGCTCGAACAACTTGGGACGGTGGTAGGAGGGGAAGCCATCTACAAACCAAAAATACTTGGGAAGTTCGGCCGTCATTTGGGGCTTGTGTATCTCACGGAACATCCTCCCGAAACCGTCCTGAATCAGCTTCACGAGATCGAAGGGGTTGATAAAGCGGAGCTGGTTTCGTTTCGCGGTTAATTGCGTCTCCTGCAAATACTTAAACCAGAAGAAGGATTACTCCTATCTGCCTTATTTTAATAGGGTTATAAAAAAAGAACCGCCTCCTGAGTTCCTTATTTCATCGGGCCCCTTGTATTTAGCGCGTTCTCATGGTTAACTTGTGAGTAGGAATTAATAGGGCTTAAATGGATTGAAGTTGGGGGAGGTATGGTATCACACAAGCTTTTGACCATACAGGATGTGTCCAGAGAGATCGGAATGCACCCGATGACGGTCTATCGGTTTGCGCAACGCGGCCTTTTACCTGGTTTTAAGGTAGGAGGCCGTTGGCGTTTTGAGCGAAAACTTCTTAATTCATGGCTGATGGATCAGGTTCAGATTAGCCGGTTACAAGCCGATGCCAAGCGGGAAACAAACGAGAAATGATTGAAGGAGCAAAAATGAAAGATAAAAAGGTGCTGGTGATTGACGATGAAGAAGAGCTTCTGACGCTGCTGAAGGTTCGTTTAGAGAGCGCTGGTTATTCCGTGAGTTTGGCCAACGATGGGAAAATGGGAATTCAACAAGCGAAAGAACAGAAGCCCCACGTCATCTTATTGGACCTCATGATGCCGGAGATGGAC
>JACOVV010000227.1 GCA_016177145.1 Candidatus Omnitrophota bacterium
ATGCCGATGATTTTATGATCGGTGGAGAAAATGTATTTACGGATAAAACTTAATTCCTGATGAGCGTGTTCATTTTTCACTTTTAGCCGTCTCCTTTTGAATCCATTGCTGGAACCCTTCCGGGGTGTGAACCGTCAAGAACCCCCGCATCCGGTAATGCCCCAGTCCGCATAATTCGGCGCAGGCGATTTCAAACTTTCCCGTCTTGGTCGCCTGAAACCAGATTTCAGTCGGCAGGCCGGGGACAACGTCCTGCTTAATCCTGAATTCGGGGACAAAGAAACTGTGAATCACCGGATGTTTGCCGTCTTTTGAAATGGAGATTAGTTTTACCCGCACCGGCTGGTCCACCGGCACATGAAGCTGATTGACTTTGACGATGTCATCGGGAGTTCCGAGTTTGCCGTCGGAACCGGGGTATCTGACGTTCCAGGCGAACTGCTCGGCGGCTATCTCAACGGGGAACGCGTTTTCAGGGATCTTCCCTTTGACAAACCCGTAGGTTTTTTGGCTGGCAAAAGCCAGATAGATCATGATCAAAGCCGGAATCGCGGTCCAGACGATTTCAAGACGGTTATTGCCGTGATAGTAAACCGCTTTGACCCCTTCTTTCCTGCGGTAACGAACGAGGAAATAAACGAGGAGTCCCTGAACGGCGAAGAAAACCGCCCCCGTAATATAGAGGATCAGGTAAAAAATCCAGTCTATTCTGCCGGCGTAACTGGAGGCCGCGTCCGGCAGCCACCATGTTTTGCTTCTCTGGTAGGCGTTGATGATCGCGGTGTCGTCAGCGGCAGCCAAGACTTCCGGGATTAAAACAGACAGACAGAATCCAAATAAAAACAACAATATCCACTTTCTACTTCTTCCCACTTTCCACCTTCCTAACCTTTATATTGGAATATGATTTGCTGGGTTTCTTCCGCGGAGCCGATGGTCACTGATTGAGTGAGGGCCCCGTATTTTTCATGCCAGGCTTCCAGCGCATATTGGCCGGCAGGGAGGTTTTTGATTTCAAATGTTCCCTCGGAATTAGTGACGCTAAAGAAAGGGTGCTCAAGAACGCCAATATAGGTCGCCATCCACGGATGGACTTCGCATTTGACTTTCACCATGACCTCAGGAGCCGTGAACGTCTTGGTCAATTTCATTCCTTTTACCGGCATTCCAAGGTTGAATTCCTTGGTATTCTTAGCCAGCGCATGAACGTTATGCAGGGTGTCGTCACTATTCACGATTTCAAGAGGTTGATTTACCTGGATCCCCAAAACATGCGGCTCATACCGGCATCCTCTTTGGTCAAGAACTACCGGGGTTTCCGGCGTTTCAAAGGTTTGGCTGGAGGATCCTTCTTTAACGTAGATAAAGACGTTCTTCAGCGTTCCATTGGCGTTGACAACGACCTCTTCCATGGGGACGCCATCGGGATGGGACACTTGGCAAGCTGGATCGGCATCGGCACCAACGCTTTGGGCCTCAGGAGGCGTTCCTTCAAAGAGCACTCTACCAGAGAGAGTCGCCGCCTGCGCGGTATGCGTCAATAACATAATAGAAATAGCTAAAATAACAGTCACTCCATCATTTAGGTTTCTCATTCCATTCTCCTTTATTAATTGTTGATTGACAGGAATACTATTTTATTCAATGATCCTGTTTTTGACAATAGGAAACTTTTTTGTCAAAATGAGATGATCAAGGGGAAGAAACCATATTAAAGAATATCTAATAACATCAAGGAAACTACTCATAGAAAATGAACAGATCCGAGCGATTTCAGCAGACGATTGAAAAATTCGATCAGGCCAACAGCCAGGATCCCAACGGCAAGGAATTGCTCTACGCCCAGCGGATGAGCCAGTGGCTGGAGCGCCTGGAGCCAACCGCCTCTGAAGCCGTACAGCTTGCCGCCCGCTCTCAGCACATTCGGCGCTGGGAGATACCACGAACCAATTATCCGAAAACCCGCGCCGGCTATCTCCAGTGGCGCACGACTCTCTACGAATTCCACGCGCAGAAAGCGGGGGCGATTCTTAAAGAAGCCGGCTATGACCCGCGGACGATCGAACGGGTCCAAACCCTGCTTCGCAAGAAAAATATCAAAACCGATCCCGACATGCAGTTATTGGAAGATGTCATTTGCCTTGTTTTCCTGGAGAACTACTTCGCCGAATTTTCCAAACAGCATGAAGAGCAGAAAATCATCGAAATCGTCCGCAAGACCTGGAACAAAATGTCCCCCCGCGGCCAGCAGGCCGCGTTGCAACTAAAGATTTCCCCAGAAACGCTGATTCTTGTAGAGAAAGCGTTACAGAAATAAGAGCAGGCCCCTACTTCAGAGGATTGACGACGAGAATCCCTTCGTATTCCTGATCTGTTGCGAAGTCTTCGCTCCAAAGAATACGGGCCTTGGCAGATTTTGCGGCGGCTAAAATAAGAGCATCCCAGAAAGAAATATCCCAGCGTTCTTTTAACCTCATGCCCTCTACCAGAAGGATTTCATCATTACGGGTGATATCCCACGCTAAATAATCCATGATTGTTTCTCTGGCAGTCTTTAGTGGAACATTTTTTCGAATGAGATTGACATAAAATTCCTGCAAGACCTGAATACTCGTTGAAGGATGAAAAGATTGATCCCAGAGGGACTGTATTTTTGTTTTGGCAATCTGATGTTTTTCTTGAGCATCTAGGTCATGGGCATAGACGAGAATATTGGTATCCACAAAGATTTGCTTATCTCCCATAGATTTGTTCCCTTGTGAGAGGTTTGCCGGTTAAATGGAGGCCATTCTCCATCCGTTTCAAAGCCCTCTTTCTGGCGGAGTAGAATCCCGATTTCCCGGTGACCGATTTCGTAATCAGGTGAGCCACCCATTGGGATAGAGAGCGATCCTGTTCAATGGCTACATGCTTGGCCCGGCGAAGGATGCCATCGTCAATGCGTAAAGTGATATTTTTAGTCATAGAAACCTCCTTGCACAAATAAAGTATAGCACATTTTCTGTGCAAATCAAGGATTTTTAAATTGTTTGTTATTTAACCAGCATATTTACTTGTAGTTACGGCTCTTATGGTATACTTCCTCTACTTAAAACGGCCTATGGAACGACCCGTGAACCGCCTCATCGCTGGTATTTTGTTCGTTTGTTTTGCCGTCACTTCTAAGCCCGAAGTGGCGGGTGGGCTCTTGTTTTTTTTGAATGCTCCAACAACCCTCCCAAAGGACTCACGAAACACAAACCCTGTCATGGATAGAGATAAACATCTGTTACAAATTTACTTGGGAGAAAGAAAAGAGCACTATTGGGTAAATAATGGAATAATAACTGCGGGTATTAATCTTTCAGCTAGGAGCATAAGAATTGAATCTTACGCACTGGAGGGGTAATTATTATCCTGGATGCCTGCGATAATGTAACCCTGGCTTCTGCTTTTATTGAATTGGGCGCTAATGGAGTTTACGCTCATACGGTACCTTATTATCAGATTAATTTTGACGCGGTATTCCGGCATATGAAGTCTGGAGAACCACTCCCTGAAACATTGGCTTACGTCACAAAAGAATCTCTTGTTAAGAGTGGTTTAGAGATGAGTCTCTAATCCCTTCGATCTAATCAAAGACTTCTAAGGTATCTTTTGATATCATCATGGTTTCCTATCAGGATGAAAATAAGACGATCGTGCTTTAATTCGAACACTAAACGAAGATGAATATCCACGCGGGCCTCGAAGATGGAAGGAGTCAGTTTTTTGACACGGAGGCCATGAGAGGCCTGATAATCGCGGTGGGCGAGCCGTATGATTTTAATGACGGTCTCTTTGACTTTTTCATGTTTTTCGAGCGAAAGAGCGCTTTGACTGCGGTCAAACGAGCGGAGAAAATCTACCTGAACCGGCAATTATTTCTTCCTTTTCTTTTTTCTAAGAGGGTAGGGGACTACCGAATCCAAATGCTGCAACGCTCCATCTAAAGTATTATACCGAGTATATTCTCCTTTTGCCTCCTGTTGATCCACCAATTGACGCAGGGCCGCTAAATCTTTTTCGGAATACTCCTCGTCAGTCACTGGGGTAGGGCGGACAAGGCGGAGTAATATCGCGTGCTCCTGTTTTTTAGGCAAGAGTTCCAGATAATCCCCCGACCGGCCGCCGATCTCCCGCACCATCCAATGGGGGATGGTCAACTGATTTTTAACCCCGATAGTCCTCAAAACAGCTTTTTTCATAAGAAATCCTCCTATATTCCTACAAGTAAGTATATCTTACATTTCTTAATCCGTCAATCCAATTTTAGATCAAGCAAAGCCGTTTACAAGACAGAAATAGGGGCCTGACCCCTATTTCTGTTCCTGCTGTTGCGGCTCGTAGCGGTAGAGGTAGTCGCGGATCGCTTCGATCTGCTGATGGGCGTCGCCGCCGAGAAGGTCGGTGAGCGGCGTTTGGCCGTCGGGGAAGAAGCCGGGCATCATGGTGCCGGGCTGGAGGGTTTGAGGATCTTCCATCCACCCAACGACCCAGTCGGGTTTGAGGCGGTCTTTGGTGAATTTTAGGTCCGGCGCCAAGAAGGAAGCCCCCATTTTCACATTGCCGGGATCCACCTGATGGCATTTGGCGCACTGGAATTTCGTGAAAAGAGTTTCTCCCGCCGCTAATTTCTCCGGCGTTGCCGGCGGCAGTTGTAATCCTTGGTAAGAAACTTCCTGACCTGATAGATAAGTGAAATACTGCACGATCTGAGTGATCTCCTGTTCGTTTAACCTGAACGTCGGCATCCGGTAACCGAGCCACGGCCGGATCACGGACGGTTCTCTTAAAAAATCATGGAGCCACTTTTCCTGGACTTTGGCCCCTTCGCCGTCGAGGACCGGCGGGGCGCTCCCTTTATCGGCGGCCGCTTCCCACAGTTTGCCTGGTTTGCCGTCAATGGTGTGACAGCCGTTGCAGTTGTATTTGGAGACGATGAATCGTCCTTTTTCAATCTGCTGTTCCTTCAAATTGAGCCGGCGTTGCATCTCAAGCGGAATAGGGTCTTTGGTTAAGCTCAAGACAAAGGTGGTCAACGCTTCGGTCTCCTGATCGGTAAACCCAAAATCAGGCATTCGGAGTTTGTCGTCGTATTCACGGATCAGTTTTCCTTTATCAAAGATCCGCGGCTCTTTTAATTTCTGATGGATCCAGGCA
>JACOVV010000224.1 GCA_016177145.1 Candidatus Omnitrophota bacterium
GAAGCTCCGCGCAGACTGTTGAAATTTCCGTCGGCAGTCTCACTGGCGATATAAAAAAGATTCATCTGGACCGGATTTTTAGTTTCCTTCATGATCAGTAAAAGGGTGTTTTCCAACTGCGCGCTGAAGGGACACTGTCCCATGACATAGAGATCCACCTTGACCGGTTTTTGTTTGCCCAGGAGAAGATCGGGGCGAAAAAAAGAAAGTCCAATAATGAAAGAGAGAGAAACAAGAAGAAAACGACGCATTAAACACCTCCGGTTTTAATCAAGATAATCGTCAGAATCAGGAAAAAGAGAGCCGTTCCTAATTTTACGATCCCCAGATGTTTCGAAGCCCATTGCCCGAATTGTTGTGAAGTGAAACCAAAAAGAGAAAAAAGAAAAACGGCCGCTAAGGGGAGAATGAAGGCCCCGTTGTATAACAGGAGATAGCCCCACGCCTGCCAAGCGGTTTCTTTCAGCCGGGTCATATAGACCAGCGTTGGTACGTAGAGTTGACCTGTGCAGACCGATTCTAAGCTCGAAACCAAGAAACCGGTGATGAGAGCGGTGCCGATCAATTTGAACAGGGGTATCGTAGGGGCGGGTTTAAAACCCGCCCCTACACCACGATATCCTTCACCAATTACCCGATGGATTCGCTGTTTAATGGAAAGCGGCAATTGTAATGTCCACTCCCGCGTCTGTCCCGTCTTTCGGTAAATCCAGAAATCTTTGAACGAGAGAAAACAGAAAAGAGCCGTGACAGCGGCCGTCAACCAGAGGAGTCCTTTCGAAAGAATAGGGAAAATAGAGAGCGTGTGAAGAACACGGAGCAATCCCAGTCCGATGGCGAGATAAGTCAAGAAAACAGAGAGAATGAAGAAGATACCAATCCATTGAATCTGGCATCGCTGGTAGCCGGCGAATCCCAGAAACGAAATAAAGAAGACGATCGTGGTAAAAGCGCACGGATTGATGCCGTCTAAGAAGCCGGCGGTCACAATCGCCAGAAAAGAAAAAGCGCTGAATTTCTCTTTTAGTATCACCCTCTCCCCTTGGGGGAGAGGGACGGGGTGAGGGGGTAATTCCATTTTCCATTCTCCATTTTCCATTCTCTGTTCTGTTAAATTCCTCAGCGTCGCCTCAAACTGCGCTTTAATCGCTTCCTCTCCCGCCAGCACAATTCCTTCCATCACTAGAGTCGGCGGCTGATACCGGAAACCGTAGGCCTGTTCCATCTGGGCTAGGCGCGCGTTGTTTTCAGGAATGGAAATGTCAACGATCTCTAATTCAAAGAGGCCGGGGTATTTGGCTTGCATCTGTGGGAGGAATTGATCGGTGATTTCGCGGCAATGGGAACAAGAGGGGAGATAGTACAATTCAAAACGGTGGGATTCCGCATGAACAGCGGAGCAGATCAGCAAAACGGATAAAAAAATAATTCGTTGGAGCCGTCCCATTAGCTTCCATTGTACGACAATCGGCAAAAAGATCAAGCTTGACTTAACCCTTGTGTATGCTATACTTTATTGCATGAGGGGGAAAAGCGAAACGATCCGTTTCATCGGGTTTGTTGCCTGCCTTTTGGTTTTCTATCCCACTCTGTTCGCTCTCTTTATTCACTCCAGCAGTTATTCTGAAAGTCTCCGCACCTCGTTTCTGCTGTTTAAACAACCGATGCTGGCGATTTTGGCGATGACATTATTTTTTCTCTTCGCGAAATCATCTTCACACAATAATCCCCTCTCCCCCAGTGAGGGAGAGGGACATGCTCGCCCTGAGCCCAGTCGAAGGGGTGAGGGGGGAAATAGAGTTTTATCTGGGCTAAAAGAATTTTCTGTTTTCTTTTTTGTCGGGGTTCTCTGCTTGACACTTTCATCTGCGACCCAGCTTGATCTGAACCAAATCCTCAACGAGGGAATTTCTTTTTCCCGGGCCGATAAGAAGGTCCAATGGGACACGAAGCGCTGGGGGGGTATTCCATTCCTATCGGAATCCGATCCAGTCGGGGAACAGTATCTGTGGGTCCGCGCGCCGGATCAGCGGCTGATGAAGACGTTACAGTCACCGGTAGGGGCGGGTTTCAAACCCGCCCCTACGACGATTAAGTGGTACGCGATCTGGCGCGATGGAAACGGCAACGGAATTCTAGACGATCAAGTTTGGCTGAATGTTGATGGACAGCGTTATGATGTAACCGAGCAGTACCGAAAAATTTCATCGCAGACACCGCAGATCCTGATGGTATCACCGTCTCATTTTTGGTCCGGGTCGAATGTAGGGGCGGGCCCCCGTGCCCGCCCTAATGATCATCAGGGCAACCACGGGGGGTTGCCCCTACAGTTAATCCTCTCCAAAACCGGCGCCGCCGATTCTATCGGCTGGGTCGGGCAGACCAGTTATCTGACTGGACAAACGAGAGAATGGAAAATGCCCGCCACTCCGCCTTCGGCGGAGGGCGAGGTCTCGCCAGAGGCGAGAAGCGCCTCTGGCGGAGAAAATGGAAACTCGGGACAGCTTCCAATTATAGAAGCGATGGTTTGGGTTGACGAAGGGCAAGGAATATTCTCAACGCTCCTCTTTAAACTGGGGCTCATTCTTCGCTGGGCAGGAATGATTTTGTTGTTCTTCGCATTCTTTGGCAGGCGATGGGTGATGGGATTTGCCAAACGCTCGCCGATATTGACCGCCGTCTCTTTCCTTTACGCTCCGTTGATTCTCTTCCTCGGTATCGGTCTTCGACAGTCCTGGCCGTGGCTGGCGCAAGGGATCGGGTGGAGCTTATACGGGTTTCTCAAACTCGGATTTTCTTCTGCGTTCATCGATATTCCTGACGCGACTCACGTGAAGGTTGGCACGGCCGATTTCAGCGTCAATATTGCCGACACCTGTTCCGGGATCGAGAGTCTAGGACTTTTTGCTGGGATTTACGC
>JACOVV010000233.1 GCA_016177145.1 Candidatus Omnitrophota bacterium
GTTTGAAACCCGCCCCTACACAATATCCATGAATAATATTTTACAAAATCAATTAAATTACCATATTGAACCTTTGGATGCCGAGGCGATTGCCGTCGTCCAACATCGCCTGGATCACCTCACCAAACCACAGGGGAGTCTCGGCCGGCTGGAACAGATTGCCTGCCAGTTGGCCGGTATTCAATGTAGGGGCACGGCGCGCCGTGCCCCTACAGTTGCCCGCAAAACCGTCTTTGTCATGGCGGCCGACCACGGCGTGACCGAGGAAGGAATCAGCGCCTACCCCAAAGAAGTGACGGCCCAGATGGTTTTGAATTTCCTGCGGGGAGGTGCTGCGATCAATGTTTTGGCAAGACAGATTGGCGCCAAGGTCATCGTTGTGGATATGGGAGTGGCGTACGATTTCAAAGAGCAAAAAGGATTAATTCACGCGAAGGTCGCGCCAGGGACGAAGAATTTTCTCAAAGAGCCGGCGATGTCAACAGAACAACTCCAACAAGCAATTCGCGCCGGATGGGATTTGGCCGGCGCGGAAATTCAACAAGGGGTGGATCTGCTGGCCATTGGAGATATGGGGATTGGCAATACCACAGCCGCCAGCGCGCTGACGGCAGTTCTCTGTAACAGAGAGCCATTAGAGGTCACCGGTCATGGAACCGGTATCGGTGAAGACGCGAGATTTCATAAGGCGAATGTCATTCGCCGGGCGATTGCGGCGCGGCAACCCATTCCAGAGGAACCGCTGGATGTTTTGCAAAAACTGGGGGGTTTTGAAATCGCTGGAATGGTTGGAGTCATTCTTCGGGCGGCGCAAGAGAGAGTTCCTCTGGTGCTCGATGGCTTTATTACCAGCGCGGCCGGACTAGTTGCTTATTGCCTGGAACCCAAGTTAAAAGATTTTCTCTTCGCGTCTCATCTTTCAGTGGAACGAGGACACCAGGTTCAATTAGAGAAGATGGGACTGATGCCGTTGCTTAATCTTGGGCTTCGGTTGGGGGAAGGGACCGGAGCTGTTTTAGCAATGCATTTATTGGAAGCGGCGTGCAGAATCTTAAGCGAAATGGCGACCTTCGAGCAGGCGGGAGTATCTGAAAGAGAATGATTCAGCGTCTCTTAATTCTATTAATCCTTGTATTTGTAGGGGCGGGTTTTAAACCCGCCCCTACAGAAGCTAAATCTTCCAACACTATCCCCGTCGAAGTCGTCGTTGACTTCGGTCCTGCCGGTAAACAGGCTATTCAAAAACAAGTCGAAGTGAGCAAAGGTTCGACGCCTAGGGATGCCGTTTCGATAATCCTCCCGATCATGACCGGTTTGAGTTGCTGTGACACCCGCGAAGTGATTTCAATAGACGGGATCATCGTTAACCCAGCCGAAAACCGATGGTGGATCTGCCTCCTCAACGGTTCTAAAAACGTCAATCCTCGAACAGCGAAATTGAAAGCGGGAGATATTGTCCAGTGGAAGTATATTACTGAGGTTCGATAATTCTTATTCGACAATTTCTCTTAGCCGTTCAATTTTTGACAATTCTTCCTTTAAAGATCAAATTCGCTAAAGAAAAAGATTTATCTGCTTCAATGGCGTTTTATCCTCTGGTAGGGGGGCTGTTAGGCATTATTCTTACAGGGATGGCGGTTTTCTTCCATACATTCTTTCCGCAGGCGCCGGCGGTGTTATTCCTTCTTCTCGCCTGGGTGATTCTCACGGGAGGGCTTCATCTGGACGGACTGGCGGATACTCTGGACGGATTTATCGGGGGTAAGAACAGGGAATCAACACTCTCCATTATGCGCGATCCGGCAATCGGAACAATGGGAGCGTTGGGAATTTTTTTTGTATTGGCTTTGAAAGGGGGGGCGCTTTACGCGTTGTGTGAAAAAGGATTGGTAGGGGCGAATAATTATTCGCCCCTACCGTTTACCCTGGCGACAGGAAGATACCTGATGGGTTTAGGGGCTTTTGTCTCACGCTATCCCCACACGGAGGGGGCGGGAAAGAATTATATCGGAAGAATCTCCGTGGGAATTTTTACGGCCGCCTCTTTATTCGCGTTGTTCATCGCGGCAATGACTTTTCAATTAAAGGGACTTCTGCTGTTATTGACCGCGATGGGCGGGTCGATGCTTTGGATCAAATATTGTCATAAAAGGATCAACGGTATGACGGGAGATACACTTGGGGCGCTCGGTGAAGTGAGTGAAGCGCTTCTGTTAGTCACTTTGAGCGTAGGTATCTAATATGTCTGGCCGGACGAAATTCCTGATGGTCCAAGGGACCGCTTCCTCGGTCGGTAAAAGCGTCATCACTACCGCCCTTTGCCGGTTCTTTAAGCAAGAGGGATTTAAAGTCGCCCCATTTAAATCCCAGAACATGTCCAATAACTCCTATGTTACCGATGAGGGAGGAGAAATTGGACGGGCCCAAGCGGTCCAGGCGATGGCTTGTGGAATTCGCCCCAGCGTTTATCACAACCCCATTCTTTTAAAACCAACGACCGATATCGGCGCCCAGGTGATCGTCTTGGGGAAGCCGGTCGGAATTTTAAGCGCCCGCCAGTATCATGACTATCAAAAAGAAGCTTTGCCGGCGATTGAAAAAGCGCTCGATCATCTTCGCTCAGAATATGATCTGGTCATTATCGAAGGGGCAGGCAGTCCGGCCGAAATTAATCTTTACGACCGGGATATCGTGAATATGAAAATTGCCCAAATGACAGACGCTTCCGTTATCCTGGTTGGGGATATTGATCTCGGCGGCGTCTTCGCCGCCTTTGTCGGGACACTGGAATTATTGCCGGCGGAAGATCGTAAAAGAATCCGGGGGTTCTTGATCAATAAATTCCGTGGGGATATCACATTACTCGAGCCCGGGCTTGATTTTCTGGAACAAAAAACAGGGATTCCGGTTTTAGGAGTGCTTCCCTATGATGAGGACTTGCATATCCCGGAAGAAGATGGTGTTTTCTGGGCGAAAAAAACGGGGACTGTTCGCGAAAATAAAAAAATCTTGATCAATGTCGTGGAATTTCCTCGAATTTCAAACCACACCGACTTCGAACCGCTCATGAAAGAGCCTGATGTCGAATTGCGTTATATCCGTGAGGTCCCTGCTGAGGTTCCCGATGTCTTGATCCTTCCCGGGACACGGAGCACGATGGCTGACTTGGAGTTTTTACATCGTCAGGAACTTTTTGAATTCATTCGAGAACATGTTAAGAAGGAGATGAGACTAATTGGGATCTGCGGCGGTTACCAGATGCTGGGCGCTGAACTCATTGATGACGAACAGATCGAATCAACCCGTAAGAAAATAGAAGGATTCAATTTCTTTCCCTTGGTGACGCGCTTTAGCTCAAAGAAATTAACGGCGCAAGTCCGGGGTATTCACTTGGAGAGTGGTGAAGAGATAAAAGGGTATGAAATTCACATGGGGTTCACGGAGGTCGGTAGGGGCACGGCCCTTCGACCAGGCTCAGGGCAAACGCGCCGTGCCCCTACGCCTGTCTTCCAAGTAAGCGAACGAAACGGCAAGTCCGTTTCCTCCATGGACGGCGCCGTGAGTAAAGATCAGAGAGTCTGGGGAAGTTATATCCACGGCCTTTTCGACGCCGCCGGGTTCCGCCGCTATTTCTTGAATCAAATTCGCCAAGAGAAAGGGTGGGAATCCTTAGCTCCGGCGGCGGGTATAGAAAATTGTTCAGCGCAGTTTGACCGGGCCGCCGACATGATCCGTCGTCATGTCAAAACGGAAAAACTTTACGATTGGATAGGAATGTCATGCAAATCCCAAGCTTAATGATCGCCGGAACTCACAGCGGAGTCGGCAAAACGCTGGTCACCATGGGGTTGACGGCCGCGCTCAAGGAAAAAGGGAACTCGGTTCAGGTTTTTAAAGTCGGCCCCGATTATATTGATCCCAGCCACCATCGAACCATTTCCGGTCGCCCCTGTTTTAATTTGGACAGTTGGATGCTGGATCGGCCAACGTTACAAAAGATTTTCAACAAGGGAATATCCGGCGCTGACGTGGGATTGATTGAAGGAGTGATGGGTTTGTATGACGGGTTCAGCGGAAAGTCTGACGAAGGGAGCAGCGCGGAGATCGCCAAGTTGTTCGGTGTTCCAATCTTATTGGTTCTAGACGCCGGCGCCCTGGCTCGCTCTGCCGCGGCGATCGTCCAGGGGTTCACTCAGTTTGACCCGGAGCTAAAATTCGCGGGCGTTTTGTTGAACAACGTCGGCGGTGAAAAACACGCGGCAATCTTAAAGGAGGCGATTGAATCGGCGACCAGGGTTCCGGTCATCGGTTTTATCCCCAGAGATAAAATATTGGAAATTCCCGAAAGGCATCTTGGATTGGTGCCCGCGCAGGAGCGGAATTTTCAAAAGAGCGTGGAGATAATGAAGAATTTTATTTCTCGATATTGTGATGTAGAAGGCATTCTAGAAAGAATACGACAATCCAATGATTCTCTTGTAGGGGCAGGCCCCTGTGCCTGCCCGCAGGGCGGACACGGGGGTCCGCCCCTACGTTCTACAGATCATCCTGTCCGCATCGCCTACGCCTGGGACGAAGCGTTTCATTTTTATTATCAGGACAATCTCGATTTTCTAGAGGAACTGGGGGCAGAGATGGTTCCATTCAGCCCCATTCATGATCATCGGCTTCCCGACGATATCCACGCTCTCTATTTCGGCGGCGGGTTTCCGGAGGTCTACGCCCAGGCCCTGCAGGCTAATATTTCCATGAAAGAATCCATTTTGACTCACTTCAAACAAGAAATCCCCATCTACGCCGAATGCGGCGGGCTGATGTATCTTTCAGAGGGGATCACGGACTTAGAAGGAAATTTTTATCGAATGGCCGGTATTATTCCTGGTAAAATCGAAATGACGGATCGTCTGCAGGATTTCGGTTACCAACAGGGGAATCTCTTGAAAGATTCCTGGGCAGGGAAGGGAGATCAAACTTTCAGAGCTCACGAATTTCATTATTCCACCTGGAGTGGTGAAGGAATTTCACCGGCGCATCGGGTTCAAGGAAAAAACGGAGCGCCAGATCGAACGGAAGGATATCTGAATTCTCATATCCTGGCGAGTTATCTTCATCTGCATTTCCTCGCGGTGCCTGAGCGCGCAAGGTGTTTGATTGAAACAGCAAAAAAATGTAAAATGAAAAATACCCATGGCTCAAGATCACAGTTTTGATATCGTTTCCAAGGTTGATATCCAGGAAATCCGCAACGCGGTGCAGATGTCTCTAAAGGAAATCGTCCAGCGCTACGACTTCAAAGGGACGAGCGCCGGCGTCACGCTCGAAGAAAAACCGCTCCAACTAATCCTGACCGCGGACCACTCGATGCAGATGGAAAACGTCCGGGATCTGGTCTTCACCAAAATGGCCAAGCGGGGGATTTCGATGAAGGTTTTTAAATCGGATCCCGAAGAACCGGCCCCCGGCGGAAAACTGCGCCAGAAAGTAACCATCCAACAGGGGATCTCCCAGGAACAGGCCAAAACGATCACACAGGCGATCCGCGCTTTGGGGCTCAAAGTCCAGCCCCGTATTGATGGGGACAAGGTCAAAGTAAGCGCCAGGCAGATTGACGATCTTCAGTCGGTCATCGGATCGCTCAAAGACAAGGATTTCGGAACCGCCATCCAAGTAGAGAATTATCGCTAGGTCTCACTTCAAATACCGGAGTCTATTTCTGCATGGAGGAAAGGGTTTATTTCTTGGATGGTGAGTGAGTTTTGAGTGCCAACCAGCGCTCCAATGGGATCCGTATAAAAATCATCGCTGTAGCTGACCGTTTCGACATCAAAATGATCCTCTTTTAAGAAATCTCTGATGGCATCGAACTCCCTTGAGTGATGGATGTGACGGGAGCTGCTGGAAAGGAGGTACCCGCAGTTAATGATAAGGCGGAGTTGCTTTAAAAGGGCGAGCGTCGTGACCGCCTTTCGGTTTGCCTGTCCATAATGGGGCCACGGCCCAATGTTCACCAAAGCGATAAAAGGATGCTTCCTAAATTTAACGGCGAGCTCCTGAAAAGAGGGATCGTTTTGGAAATCAGCGGTTAAGTCTGCCTTTAAGCAGCTGAAATCTTCTCCTGGATTCCATCTTTGGTTCTCAAGAAAGATCCGCGCCATGTCCAATTGGGCCGGGGTGTTGTCCAATAAAATAACATGACGTGCCCCTAGACCGAGGGCTATGGAGGATAGAGTGCCGGAACCTGCGCCCGCGTCAATGACGACAGCGCCTCTGAACAGATCGGCGTTGGCCGCCATTGCTGCAATGGTAAGGGCGGTGTAATGGTTTAAAGCGGCATTTTTGACCGCGGAAGTCGGTAAGATAAAGAAAACGTTCTCCGCATAATGTTGCCGAAGATCGTTCAATTCTCTTTGGTAAAATTCAAGCGCGTACTGGAGGTCAGCTTGGGATGGTTCTGGCTGTCCGTTTAGAGTGCGCAGGGGGACGAAGAACAAAGGGCCTACCTGATAGAAAGCTTGATCATAACTGGTCAAAAAATCAACGGATTTGCCGGATATTTTAATGGGTGTGCCGGCGCTGATCGGTAGGGTGTCTAAAGCTTCACTTAGTTCTGCAGCAATGGATTTTATTTGATCCGGAGTCAACCATTGTATCTTTTGTGGATGTCTGGCTGATTGTGGAGTTTCAGAATAAGGCGCTAACGCGAGAGCAGTTACCACTTGTAGAAAAAACAGCGAAAGCAAAATTAAAAAGTTACAGACTATTCTTATCATGGTAGTTAGAAAATCAAAGTAAGTATATCATAATAATCATAATATTATGGTATTGTTATTGTTACGAATTATCAGGGGCATTCAGAGAAGAACTTCGCCCAGATGCCCGGCATGGGGAAAGCAGAGAGCTGTTTGGCAGGAACCCATTGTGAAGTGGAAAGGTCGGTGGGATAGCCGAGTTTTTTATGGAGAATGGAAAATGGAGAATGGAAA
>JACOVV010000221.1 GCA_016177145.1 Candidatus Omnitrophota bacterium
AAATAGGGCTTTCGTACGCTCAGTTATTTAACGTCGGAATTTACGCGCTTGTTCCGTGCGGCCTGCTGGGGGCGTGCGTTGGCGTCATTGGAATTCCATTGCCTTGGTTCCCCGTGATTTACGCGTCTTGCTACCTGACCTATTTGGTAATCGGAGTCTTGCAGTCCAAAAAATAAATTTTTTAGTTGCAATAAACGCAAGAGGACACTAAAATCAAAAGAGAACTGATGGTTTAATGGTCCTGTTGTTTAAAAGACAGAGAGGGGGTAATAGTGTGATGGCGAAGATTGTTGAATTTGAGGTGGCTGCTCCTGACGCGAGGCAGGTTTTCTTAGCAGGCGATTTCAATCATTGGGATCCGAATACGACTCCGTTGAGAAGAGAAAGGGACGGACAGTGGAAAACACGTCTTAAACTGACTCCAGGCAGGTATGAGTATAAATTTTGGGTCGATGGTCAGTGGCGTGAAGATCCCAAAAATAAGTTAACTAATTCGAATCCATTTGGGACCGCGAACTCAGTTCTTGAGATTCGATAACGCACTCTTAATAGGCGTTTTCTCTCGAATTTCCGAGAGCCATTCATAAAAGCGGGTGTTTTTCTTTCTTTGCAGCAAATTTTCTTGGTAAGCGGTCCTGTTGCTCTTGAAGTTTTCTTCGTTCGTTGCGACTCTATCAGTAACCCAAAAGAAACAATATCCCTGCTGTTGTAGGTCTACCAGAGGGCCCAGTTTTCCCGGTGCGCTCTTAAAGGCGGCCTCCATCAAGTTCGGTTGGGGGCCGAGCTGTGGAATCAAATCGTTCCGTTTCATCAAACCGGTTGCGACGGGGTTCAATCCTGCTTGCGCGAAGGCGTCTGCGGGAGAGAGGCCTGCCTGAATCTTTTGCTCCAATTCCTGATAACGTTCCTGCGCGGAGGGTTGGTTTTGATCGTTAGCAATAAGAGCGTAGGAAAAATTGACCGTGTCGTTTTCAGCCGCGTATTCGTTGCGGAGTTCTTCTTCCGGAATTTCGATGCCGGTAGTGATGCTCTCTTGCAGTTTTTGCAATAGGAGGTCTTGACGGATGCTTTCTTCGAAGGATCGGGCGTGTTCTCCGAAGGCCCGCTGATAACTGGCAGGATCAAAATGCCCGTTTTTCTGGAAGTGAGGAATTTGAGAAATGTGTGTCCTCACCTCTTCATCGCTCACCTGAATTTTTCTTTGTTTTGCCTCGTGCAGTAGCAACAAACGGGTCCAGGTGAGCTCTTCCAGTATCTGCTCTGAAGGAATACTGCCGAAAAGGTCTTGGAGAGAGCGATAAAGCGCGTCATAGACGGTTCGGTATTCACGCAGGCTGATCTTGGCATTTCCAATGAAGCCGGCATGCGCTGGGATTTTCCCCCGGTCCGCATAAGAACCTGCTCCCCACCAGATAAAGGGAGGAATAACAAGGATAGCAAGGACCCAAAGAATGATTTTGTAATTCTTCCGCAGGGCTTTCATCATAATAGGAATGATTATATCTTACCGGCTTACTTTTGACAAGAAACGAGAAACCGTGATAAAATCCATCGTTATGACAAAAAAACTCAAACTGGGTTTACCCAAAGGAAGTTTGCAAGAAGCGACGTTTCGCATGTTCCAGCGTGCCGGTTATCGCGTCCGGAGCGACGAACGCTCGTACTTTCCAAGCGTTGACGACGAAGAGATCGAACCTTTTTTGATCCGGGCTCAGGAAATGTCTCGTTATGTGGAAGACGGAACGTTAGACTGCGGGCTTACCGGTGAAGATTGGATTTCTGAAAATGACTCGGATGTCCTGCGTGTCACTAACCTCATCTATGCCAAGCAGGGAATGCGGCCAGTCCGTTGGGTGATCGCGGTGCCGGAAGATTCACCGATCCGGTCCGTCAGAGATTTACAGGGGAAAACGATAGCGACTGAACTCGTCAACGTCACGAAAAAATTTCTCAAAAAAGAAAAAGTAGAAGCGAAAGTCGAATTTAGCTGGGGAGCCACGGAAGTTAAAGTCGGCGCGGGACTTGTTGATGCCATCGTCGAGCTGACCGAGACAGGCAGGAGCTTAAGAGCAAACCGTTTGAGAATTGTCGAGACCATCTGCCGCTCATCAACCCAGTTGATTGCCAACCGTTCTTCCTGGAAGGATTCCTGGAAAAAGACCAAAATTGAAAACATTTCCCTGCTGCTCATGGGCGCCATCGCCGCGGAAAGTAAAGTAGGGCTGAAAATGAACGCTGCCAAGAAGAACTTATCGAAAATCATTTCGCTGCTTCCTTCCATGAAACATCCGACTCTCTCCAACCTGAGCCAGAAGGATTGGTTCGCTTTGGAGACCATCGTCGAAGAACAAGTGGTGCGTCTTTTAATCCCCCGTTTGAAGGCGGCGGGGGCTCAGGGCATTATCGAGTATCCTTTGAATAAGGTTATCGAATGAGTTCGTACAGCGCACAGCATACGGCTGCCGCAGAGAATGCGCAGCGCGCGATACGGATGGTTTTTTTTAGTTGTTACCTTGCCAGCTGCGCCAGTTCTGTTCCGATAAAAGGTGGAAACAGCGCGGCGGAATCCCCCTCTGTTTTTTCTGGTTCCCATTCTTCAAAAGTTCAAGCCCACTTCATGGCGGGGATGCTCTATGAGAATGAAGAACGATTGGAAAAAGCGGAACGGGAGTACAACAAAGCTTTAAAATTAGAACCCGATAATCCGGCCGTGTTGCAGCGGATGGGGGCGCTGAGTATTCGCAGGGGTGATTTTGAAGGATCCCTCCAGTGGTTTCAAAGATCGCTCGAATACGATCCCTCCGACACGAAGATCCGTCTTTTATTGGCGTTGATCCATCTTTCGTTGCGGCAATTTGATCAAGCGAAGGCCCAATATGAATTGATACTGCAGCAAGACCCCAAAGATGTTAAGGCGCTCAGCGCTCTCGCGGATCTCTATGTGATCGAAGGAGAGACGGCGAAAGCCATCCAGGTTTACGACAAAATCATCGCGATTGAACCGAAAGATCCGCTTATTTATTTTAATTTAGGAATTCTCTACAGCAAAGAGGGGAAGATGCAAGACTCTATCGAGACTTTCAAGAAAACAATAGAAGTGGATCCTGGTTATACGGACGCGCATGTGGCTCTGGGCGTCATCTACGAACAACAAGGGGCGCTGAATGACGCCATTGCCGAATATGAGAAGGTCATTACGCTGGAGCCGCTGAGCAGCAAAATCTATCGTCACCTGGGACAAGTGTATTATCAGCAAAACAATATCGAAAGGGCTATTCGCCAATACCAGATTTCACTCGAACTCGATGCGAAAGACGCCGATACGCACTTGGAATTGGCGTATCTTTATCTCAAGGAAGAAAGAATACCGGAGGCGGTGGAAGTATTACAGAAGGCGCGGGGATTAAATGAGAAGCAAGATCAGGTTTTTCTCATCTTGGGGCTCGCGCATGGAGCCAACGCCGAGTATAGGCAGGCGGTCGACGCTTATGAATCAGCGATTCAAATAGAACCTAATAACCCAAGAGCTTATTTTTATTTAGGAGCGACGTTCGAACAGATGGGGAACCGGGCTAGGGCGATCCAAGCGCTGAAAGAGTCGCTGAAACAAGACCCGCTCAATTCGGAGGGAATGAATTATCTCGCCTACCTGTACGCCGAGGAGGGGATCAATCTGGAGGAAGCCCTGCAGCTGTCGGAGAAATCGTTAGAGCTGGAACCGGCAAGCGGGGCTTACCAGGATACTCTGGGATGGATTTATGTAAAACTGGGCCGTTTCGACCAGGCGCAGAAAGAGCTGGAAGCGGCCGCCCAGGCCGTTCCCGCCGACCCGGTGGTTCAACAGCATCTGGGAGAACTTTATTTTCGAAAAGGGTGGCAGGATAAAGCAAGAGCCGCTTGGAAGCGGGCGTTGGAATTAGACCCTCAGTCTCAGACTACTCGAGAGAAGCTGCAAGCGCTTCCCGTAAAATAACGGATAATGAGATCATTAAGGCTCAGAGCTTACGCAAAGATCAATCTTTATCTGCGCGTTCTTCGAACACGTGAAGATGGTTATCATGATATCGAGACACTTTTTGAGAGAATCAGTCTCCATGATGAGATCATGTTTTCCGCGGCCGGCGATAAAGAAATACATTTAGATTGTCTTGCAGGGGCGTATGGCCATACGCCCCTACTTTCATCAGGGCCTGAAAATCTTTGCTATCGGGCGGCGGAGCAATTCAAAAAAAGATTCAACATCCAGGAAGGAGTACGGATCCAGCTTGTCAAAAGAATTCCGGTCGCGGCCGGATTGGGCGGAGGAAGTTCCGACGCGGCCGCTGTTTTATTGGGATTGAATCAATGGTGGAAGACGGGCGCTTCCCAGCGGGAACTCCTTGAATTAGGGGGACGCATTGGAGCGGATGTCCCTTTTTTCGTTTTAGGGGTGTGCCGGGCAATCGGCAGGGGGCGGGGAGATATATTAGAGGTAGGGGCACATTGCAATGTGCCCCTACGGCCGGGCAAGGCATTCTATCTGATCGCGACCCCAGGAATATCTGTCCTAACTAAAGATGTTTACAAGGGTTGGGATGATCTAAATGGCTTGACACCTTCCTCAAAAAATGATACCATAAACCCGCTCGTCGAATGGGTGAATGATCTGGAACCAGTCGTTGCCCAAAAGTACCCGCAGGTCAGGGAATTTGCTGATCTCTTGCGGCGGATGGGTCTTTCTAAAATCCGCCTCAGCGGGAGCGGTCCTACCTTCTTTGCTGAAGCGCAGAGCCAAGAAGATGGCGACAGGTGGGTTCAGAAGATAAAAGCGGCATATCCGAATTGCCAACTGTTTTGCGTGGAAGGGTATTAAATACCGTGAATGACGGTTTTTGGGGAATTGTGTAGCGGTAGCACAGCGGCCTTTGGAGCCGTCAGCGGTGGTTCGAATCCACCTTCCCCAGCGGTTCGACGCGCTCGCCTTCGGCTCGCTTGCTCACCACTGTAAGGAGCTTGTAGCCATATCAGCGAGCGCGGAGAACAGGTCCCGAGCAAGCGACGAACGTAGTGAGGAGCGCGTCGAGGGATGGTTTGAGTCTAAGCGGAAGAGGTAGGGGAGAATCATGCGTCGTTGCTCGTTTTGCGGTTATCTGGAACGAAGAGAAGAACAGAGGCGGTTCTTTACCGGCCTCGACGGAACCTTTGTCTGCGATAGCTGTGTGAAACTCTGTTACAAGCTGGTCGCTGAAGACGAGAAAACAAAATCTGTCTCCAGTGACGATTTTTGTCCTCGGGTGACCAGTCCGATGGAAATTAAAAAAGCGCTCGATGAATATATTATAGGACAGGAACGGCCCAAAATACAGGTGGCGGTTGCTGTTTATAACCATTACAAACGAATTCTGGCGCGGAGAGAATCTTTCAGCAGCGATGTGGAACTGGAAAAATCGAATGTTCTTTTGATCGGCCCCACCGGGTCCGGGAAGACTTTGGTTGCCAGGACGTTGGCCAGAATTCTGAATGTTCCCTTCGCGATTGCCGATGCCACGACGCTGACCGAAGCCGGTTACGTCGGTGAGGATGTGGAAAATATCCTGGTTCGATTACTCCAGGTGGCTGATTACAACATTAAAAAGGCGGAATTCGGGATCGTCTATATTGACGAAATTGAGAAGATCGGTAAAACCCATGAAAACGTCTCGATCACTCGCGATGTGTCGGGCGAAGGGGTTCAGCAGGC
>JACOVV010000222.1 GCA_016177145.1 Candidatus Omnitrophota bacterium
CTGGGCGCCGCGGTCGCGGGGTTGTTGTGGGGATGGATGCTGGCGGGGATTGCTATCGGTTCACTCATGCACAATTATGTCCCGCAGGAAGCGATTCATTCCTTGGTTCAAAAAACAGGATGGCTGGGAGTTCCGCTAGCGACGCTGCTGGGGATCCCTCTCTATGGAGGGTGCGCGACGATCCTTCCCATGGCGGTTGTTTTGTTTCAGAAAGGGATGCCGATGGGAACGGTTTTGGCCTTGATGATGTCGGTAGCCGCCTTAAGTTTTCCGGAGGCGGTCATGCTGCGCCGGGCGATGCGCCTGCCGTTGATCTTAATTTTCTTTGGCGTGACCGGACTGGCGATTATGCTGACCGGGTATTTGTTTAACGCTGTCGCGTTGCTCTTAGCGCTATCAAGGTGATAAAATAAACTGATGCGGGCTCTTGAACTTCGTGTTTTCATCATCGTTATATCCGTCGCCACGTCTCTTTCATTGGAGGGGGCAGCCATGGCTCAAAAAGAGGAACCTCAAAAACCGAATCAGAAACAGATCAAAGAACAATTAAACCCTCTGCAGTATCACGTGACCCAGGAATGCGGCACCGAGCCGCCGTTTCAGAACGCCTACTGGAACAACAAGAAAGAGGGGATTTATGTGGATGTTGTTTCCGGAGAAGTCCTGTTCAGTTCTCTCGATAAATTTGATTCCGGCACCGGCTGGCCTAGTTTTACCAAGCCGATTGAACCGGAGAACCTTGTTGAGAAAGAGGACGCGACTCACGGCATGAGCCGCACCGAGGTACGGAGTAAAACCGGCGACTCCCACCTGGGGCACGTTTTTCCCGATGGTCCCGGCCCTGAAGGATTACGGTACTGTATCAATTCCGCCTCCCTCCGGTTTATCCCTAAAGAGGATTTGGAGAAAGAGGGATACGGACGGTATCGGCCCCTATTTGAAAAGAAATAAAGTTTTCCGCTTTACAATAACTTTACATTCCGCTGATCCAATCTTTACACACCCGTCGTAAAATTATCACAGAGTCAAAAATAGGGAGGAACGATGAAGAAATTTCTATGGATTGGGTTATCTTTATTGTTGATGGGATTTGCCGTCTCTTCATTGAAAGCAGAGGAGACAAAAGGGACTCTGCAGATTAAAGGTTCCGACACGATGGTGAATTTGGGGCAAGCGTGGGCGGAAATTTTCATGGAGAAATACCCGGATGCCAGTGTCGCCGTGACAGGCGGGGGATCAGGGACCGGTATTGCCGCGATTTTGAACGGTACTTGTGATATCGCGCAATCCTCAAGAGACGTCAAAGAAAAAGAACTGGAAGCGGCGCGGAAAAAAGGATTTGAGATCGTCCAGACCCAGACGGGGATTGACGCTTTGGCGGTGATTGTGCATCCCGCGAATCCGGTTTCAAAATTAACGATCAGCCAATTGTCGGGCATTTTCACGAAAAAAACCGAACAGTGGGACTCTGTGGGAGGAAGCGGCAACTCCATTCTTGTTTTATCTCGCGAGCGGAATTCCGGGACCCATGTCTATTTTCTGGAGCACGTTGTCCGTAAAGGGAATGAGAAGGGGCCGGAGGAATTTGCTCCGTCGGTATTAATGATGCCCTCTTCACAGGCGATTGTCGAAGAGGTCTCGCAGAATCCGAGCGCGATCGGGTATGTGGGGATGGGTTATCTGACCGATACAGTAAAGGCGGTCATGGTCGCTAAAGATGAAAAATCAGATTATTTCCCTCCGACGCTGGAAGCGGCGAAAAACAAACAATACCCGGTCGCGAGGCCTCTCTGGATTTTGACCCCCGGCCAGCCGCAGGGATTAGTAAAGACGTTCGTGGATTTTATGCTCAGCGCCGAGGGGCAAAAAATCGTGCAAGAAATGGACTTTGTGCCATTAAGATGACAGCACAACGTGCTGTCATCCTGAGCGGAGTCGAAGGATGAAACGCTGTTCCGAATGGTTCATCGAACGTTTGATTCTCTTGAACGGCATTCTTTCCATTGCCGCCGTCATTCTCATTTTCTTTTTTCTCACTAAAGAAGGAATCCAGCTGTTCAAAGAATATTCCTTTAGCCAATTTCTCTTTGGCAAAGGATGGTATCCCATTTCCGAACCGCCTAAGTTCGGGATTCTTCCACTGCTCTTGGGGTCTTTATGGGTGACAGTGGGAGCGACGCTGATCGCTGTTCCTTTGGGGGTTGCCAGCGCCATTTTTATTGCCGAAGTCGCCCGCGGATGGCTCAAAGAATTTTTGAAAGCGGGAGTAGAAATTTTAGCGGCGATCCCCAGCGTCGTTTTAGGGTTTGTCGGGTTAGTCACCTTAGTTCCGATGGTGAAAAAAACCTTTGGCATCCCGACCGGATTAACCGCCCTTTCAGGGGCGGTCATGCTGGCGTTCATGGCGATGCCGACGGTAGTCAGTATTATTGAAGACGCCCTGACGGCGGTCCCGCGCGGTTACCGGGATGGATCCATTGCCATGGGGGCGACTCGCTGGCAGACGATCTACCGGATTGTCGTTCCTGCCGCTTCTTCCGGCATTGCCGCGGGAGTGATGCTGGGGATCGGCCGTGTGATCGGCGAAACGATGGCGGTAATGATGATTACCGGAAACGCCGCGGTGATTCCCCACACGCTGTTGCAGCCGGTCCGTACCTTGACCGCCACCATCGCCGCGGAAATGGGGGAGACGGTTCAGGGGAGCGCGCATTATTTTTCTTTGTTCGCCATCGGGATTGTCCTTTTCGTCATTACGTTTTTGATTAATTTAGCGGCCGATTTCTTTTTGCATCGAAAGAAATAAAATATGTGGTCCTCTAAAACAAGCGAGCGAATCGCGTTTACGTTACTCTTTCTGGCGACTCTTTTGATTTTAGTCCCCATTCTGATCGTCTTATGGGTATTGATTGAGAAAGGGATGCCGGAAATCCGCTGGGAATTTCTCACCGAGATGCCGCGGCGCGGGATGAGAGAAGGAGGAATTTTCCCGGCGATTGTGGGAACTCTCTACCTGGTGGCGGGGACTGTCGCGGCGGCGCTTCCGGTCGGAATCGCCACCGCTGTTTATTTAACCGAATACGCCAAGGAGAGCCGGCTCAAACGTTTGATCGAAATCGCCATCGTCAATCTGTCGGGAGTGCCGTCGGTCGTTTACGGATTATTCGGTCTTGGGCTTTTTGTGATTTTCCTTAAATTCGGTTCTTCGATTCTCGCCGGCGCTCTGACGTTAGCGATCATGTCGCTTCCGGTCATCATCACCGCCTCCAGAGAGGCGCTGGCCTCCGTCCCCCAAAGTTTCCGGGAGGCGAGTCTCGCTTTAGGGGCGACCCGCTGGCAGACGATCAAACACGCGGTCTTGCCGCACGCTCTTCCCGGGATTCTGACCGGGACCGTCTTAACCATCGGCAGAGCCGCCGGAGAGACAGCGCCGATTCTTTTTACCGTGGCCGCTTTTTATCTTCCTAAATTACCAAAGACTATTTTCGATCAATGCATGGCTCTGCCGTACCATCTCTACGTCATTTCAACACAGGTGCCGAACGTGCGGCCGTCGCTTCAGTATGGGACGGCGTTGGTTTTAGTGGGGCTGGTCTTGAGCGTTAATCTGGTCGCGGTGTTGATACGGGCCAATATTAGGAGCAAGAAACGATGGTAGAAGAACAGAAGCTGGAAGAAGCTAAAAAAATCCAAGTGCGGGATTTAAGTGTTTTTTTCGGCTCGGTTCACGCGCTAAAAGGGGCCACTTTGGATGTGAAGAAGAATGAAATTCTGGGAGCGATTGGGCCGGCCAACAGCGGAAAGACCACTTTTCTGCGGTGCCTCAACCGGATGAA
>JACOVV010000223.1 GCA_016177145.1 Candidatus Omnitrophota bacterium
CGGCGAAGCCGAGGGCCCGCCCTGATATAACGTGTAGGGGCACATTGCAATGTGCCCCTACATGCCCGAGTCATTTTCCGCTTGACTTGAGACATGTCTATCAGTATGATGAAAAGCTCAATGAAAACCTACATGGCAAAGACAGGGCAGACGGATCGCAAATGGATGCTTCTAAACGCCGACGGGGCTATTTTAGGCCGTTTGGCTTCTAAGGCAGCGGTGGTTCTTCGGGGCAAACACAAGGCGGTCTTTACTCCTCATGTAGACTGCGGTGACGGGGTTGTCGTTATCAATGCCGCCAAAATTAGGGTAACCGGCGATAAACTGAAGGGAAAAATCTACACCCATTATTCCGGCTACCCTGATGGGCTCAAAAAGGAATCTTTGGCTTCATTATTAAAAAGGGATCCAGCGCAAGTGATTCGGCGGGCAATCAAAGGGATGTTGCCGAAAAACAGTCTGGGTGATGATTTAATCCGGCATTTAAAAATCTACGCTGGGGCTGAGCACGAACAGAAAGCCCAGCAGCCAACAGAATTAACGATCAAGAGTGTGTCCCATGACTGAAACTTCTACTGAAACTTCTTTGGTTTTCTCTGGAACCGGCAGACGGAAAGAGGCCATCGCGCGGGTGAGGTTAGTCCCCGGGGATGGGACTAAGTTTATGGTCAACGGGCGGCTGATGGAGAATTTTTTTGCCAGGGATGTCCATCAAATTATTGTACGGCAACCTCTAAAATTGGTCAAAGCGGCTGAAGTGTATGATGTTATCAGTACCGTCAGAGGGGGCGGGGAAACTGGACAGGCGGGAGCGATTCGGATGGGGATTGCCCGCGCGTTGGTCGTTCTTGATCCGACGGCGAAAAAAATCCTGCGGCAAGGGGGCTTTTTAACCCGCGACTCGCGCGCCAAAGAGCGCAAGAAGTATGGACGAAGAGGAGCGCGGCGCGGCATCCAGTACTCGAAACGTTAAACAGAAAAAATCGAGAGTCATCAATAAGCCTGGTTTCGCGCTAGCGGGACCGGGCTTCTTTATTTTTGAAATACTGAATATGAACTGTTATAATAAGTTACATTTAACTATTTGACTATCAAAGCGAGGAGATCATGTCAATCAGAGTTGGGATTCTAGGGGCAACAGGGTACGTGGGGGAAGAACTTATAGAGATTCTTCTAGGGCATCCGCAAGTGAGGATTACCGCCCTGACAGCTTCATCAAACTTGGAGAAAGAAGAACCGATCGCCAAACTGCTGCCGCGGCTTGGGGGGAGGATTTCTCTGGATTGCTTTGCGTTGGATGTCGAGAGAATCTTGCCGTTGGTAGACTTGGTTTTTCTCGCCTTACCGCATACTGTTTCGCAGGATATCGCGGTGGCCATTGTGGAGGCGGGGAAGAAAGTGATTGATCTTTCCGCGGATTTCCGGTTAAAAGACCCGGCTCTTTATGAAAAATGGTACCATACCCCTCACCGTCATCCAGATTATCTGGAAAAGGCGGTTTATGGTTTAACTGAATTAAACGGCGCTAAAATGAAAGGGGCTGAGTTAGTGGCCAACCCCGGTTGTTACCCCACCGGAGCGATTCTGGCGTTGGCCCCGATGTTATCCGCCGGAGGCGGATCCGCCTTTGGCGGAGACAAAAAATTAGTCCAGCCGCATTTGATCATCATTGATGCCAAATCCGGGGCGACAGGGGCCGGGAAAAAACCTTCTTCGTTCCTTCACTTTCCGGAAGTTCATGGGAATCTAAAGGCGTATAAAGTCAACGCTCACCAGCATTCACCGGAAATAGAACAGGAATTGAGCGAACTAGCGATGGAGGAAGTGGATGTTGTTTTTACGCCCCATTTATTGCCGACCGATCGAGGAATCTTGACTACCTGCTACGCGAGGTTAAAAGAGGGAATCGAAACATCCGAGGCGGTGGATCTTTATCGGTCATTTTATAAGAAATCCCCCTTTGTCAGAATTCATCCGGCAGAGAGCTGGCCGGAGTTGGCCCATGTTGCTAGAACCAATTTCTGTGATATTGGCGTCACCGTTGACACGGAACGAAAGATGGCGATTATCATTTCGGCGATTGACAATTTGGTCAAAGGGGCGGCGGGCCAAGCGGTTCAAAATCTGAATTGTATGTATGAATGGGACGAGAAACTGGGGTTATTGCCGTGAAGACTGGAAAGTGGAAAGTGGAAA
>JACOVV010000232.1 GCA_016177145.1 Candidatus Omnitrophota bacterium
GCGGACACGGGGGTCCGCCCTTACCTTCTTCGGTTCCGCAATTAAATCAAAAAGCCCCTTCGCGGCGTGGACAAAAAGCGTTTTTACGTCCTTGCCGCGGACTCGCAGCCCCACATCCGCGGTGTGGTCAAAGAACTCATAGGAGTTCATTATTTCATCTTAACGAATTCAAGAGGATCGGTCAATTTTGTCCTTTCTTAACCTGGATCATTGTGCTATACTTAATAATGAGAATAGCCGAGGGGGGGAGCCTCGGCTTCGTTTTCAAGCGATAGCTCCGATAATTCATCGCGGTTAATCAAGCAAGGAGTTTCATTTTATGAATTGGCAACGACGTCTCAATATGTTTTTGATGGATAACTGGATCAAGATGGTCATCGCGGTCTTGGTCGTTCTGCTGGTGATTCTGGCTGTTGTGGGAATGATGTCTCTTGAATCGTTTTATCGCGACCTCACTTTAGCGCAGTTACCGATGCAAATTCTGCTGGTGGGAATAAACGCGGTGATTTTCGTCTACCTCTACATGACCATCTTTAGGAGCGGGTTTGCCAAGCTCGATAAGGTCAAGATTAAGGGCGAACAAGTCGATGTAAAGTGGGAGGATGTGCTCGGCATCGATGAGGCCAAAAAAGAAGCGTGGGAAGTCGTTCAACTGATCAAAGACCGGACCCGGCTGATGAAAATTGGAGGGAAAGTGATTCGCGGCCTCTTAATGCAGGGCCCCCCTGGCTGCGGGAAAACTTATCTGGCGAAAGCCATCGCCACCGAAGCAAAGATCCCTTTTCTGTCAATGTCTGCCAGTGGGTTCGTGGAAATCTTTGTCGGCGTTGGAGCGAGCCGCGTCCGTAAACTCTTTACAAGAGCCCGTTCTCTCGCTTATGGATATGGCGCCTGTATTATCTTCATTGACGAACTCGACGCCATCGGAAGACGACGCAATCTTGTTTCATATGGCGGAGGCGGACAGGAGACTGATAGCACGCTGAATCAGCTTCTGGTCGAAATGGACGGACTCAAAGACAAACAACAGGATGTCATCATTATCGGCGCCACCAACGCCGCTGAAGATTTATTGGATCCCGCGCTGCTCCGCCCCGGCCGGTTCGACCGGAAAATCTATATTGACCGCCCTAACCTTGAAGGGCGCGCGCAGGTATTCAAACATTATCTTGGTAAAGTCCAATATGACCCCTCGATTGATATCGGCCGGCTCGCGCGGAAAGCTGTCCACAAGAGTCCCGCTGATATCGAAAACATTATTAAAGAAGCCGCTCTCATTGCGACTCGTCTGGGGAAAGACGTCATCGGCTACAAAGAGTTGACGGAAGCGATGGAGCGGATTGAGCTGGGAATCAAACATCACCGAAATACGACCGAACGGGAGCGGCGAATGACCGCTTATCATGAAACAGGGCACTTGATCGTCCTTTACCTGCTTCACCCCACCGACGACGTGTTTAAGGCCTCCATCGCTTCACGAAAAGATACCCTGGGAGTCGTCTACCATTCGCCGCGAGAGGAATTATTCAGCCACGACCGAGAACACCTTCTGGCGGACATCAAGGTTTCGATCGCCGGTTATGTCGCCGAGAAACTTAAGTTTGGCGTGACCACCACCGGGGTCTCCAGCGATTTCCGGCAAGCCATGGCGCAGGCGCACATGATGGTCTGGAAACTGGGAATGGGGAAGAACGGTTATTTGGGAGATTACACGGCGATTCCTGAAGCGCAACTTTCCGAAGAGCTTAAAAACCAGTTAAACGAGGAGACCAGTCAAATTCTCAAAGAGTGCACTCAGGAGGTTGAGCAGCTTTTGAAGCAGGAAACGCAGCTTTTGGACCGGTTTTCGAGTGAACTCCTGGCAAAGGAGGAACTGGAATATGATGAGATCGACGCGATCTTTAAAGAATACGGCAAAACCAGCAGTCGTAAGATATCTTTCTCTTAGTTTTCTTCTTGCTTCCGGCTTCCAGTTCCTATTTCTAGTTTCTAGCTTTATCTCTGGCTGCGCCCCTTCTTATACTTACACATCCACTGGTGCCGCCGGCTCCGTGATTCGTATTCTGAAAGATGAATATAGCATCGAAGCTACGTCAAAACTAAAGGATTCGACTCTGGGCGTTACTTACACCGTGACTAATTTAGTCGATTCTGCTCTCAACCTTGTTCCCGATCGGCTGCAACAAATGCAGCAAGTCGCTCTCACGCTGCAGCGAGTCGGCCTGAGTTCGAGGAAAGATGAAGTGCAATTTTATTCGCTCATCGCCCAAGACCCGGTTACTGCCGCCGAATTGGTTTTGACCGGTTACTTCCTCGATATTAAGCGAGTCCGGCTCTTGGATATCCCCAGAAGCGAATATTTCAGGCGGGTCATTCGAGATTTGCGTTTTAACCCGGAAATCATGGGAGAGAACACCTGCCGTCAGTTTTTTGCCGAACTCTCCACCAAGAAAGCGGAGCTTGTCTTTGAGCAACATTACTCCAAGAATATAACGCCTCAAGAACTCACGACGATGCTGTTTCCCACCAGTTTAATTGCCCTGCCGGATACCATGCAGTATCAACTGTTACAAGTGGAAACAAAACGCATCCAAGAAACTAAGTCTCTGGTTTTGTGCAAAACAAAGGAGTACTACGCCCCTCGCCAGAATTTTGTTTCTCTTCAGAACATTTTCCCGCAAGGGTTTGAGAATGAATATCTTTTTGTGATCGAAGCCAATCTTTACCCCCGGCCCGTCGAAAGAATCATTCCCAAATACACGGTCGATAAAGACGGCAAGATCATCGAGCAGGCCATTCGGCAGACGTTTAATGAATACCCCAACATCATCCCGGAAAACGACCGTTTCTATCTGGAGAGTTATACCCTTCCTCAGTTCTTAGCGGAATTAATCGAGCGGAGAATCCGTGAAGACGTGCAAAAGGACCAGGAGCTTTCACACAAGATTAATCTTCGTTCCATCCAAGGAAACTTCGACAGCAGCAAGAAAGATTTCACGTTTTCACTAGTCGTCGTTCCCGTCGACCCCGCGTCCGAAAAAGAACCCCCCAGTGAAGAATTAATTGAGACGTCTTTAAAAACCACGGCCGAAATATTGAAAGGATATTGGTTTAAAGATTACGATACCGTAAGTTTTGTGGACGTTCTGAATGGCTCTACCTTATCCATCCCAAAGGACAGCGTGAACCAATTCCGCCTAAAAAAAATCGGCGTTCACGAATTAATGCACCAATCGTCTTACCTGACCCCCTTCAACCCATAAACGACAAATAACAAACCACAAATTCCAAATCCCAAATAAAAAGCGTTTTTTGGAGTTTGTTATTTGTTATTTGGAATTTTGTTTTTATCGATGACTTGTTGGATTGCTTTAGGATAAAGCCGGTGTTCGACCTCGTGGATTCTCTTTTCTAAATTCTCCAGGGATTCTCCATCAAGGATTTTTACCTCTTCCTGGAGGATGATGGGACCGGTGTCAATCCCTTCATCCACGAAGTGAACCGTGACTCCTGTGACCGGCACTTTCGCCTCCCACGCCCTTTTAATGGCATGGGTCCCCGGAAAGGAAGGAAGGAGAGCCGGGTGGATATTCAGGATGCGGTTGCGGTAAGCGGCGACTACCTGCGGCCCTAAAAGACGCATAAATCCGGCCAAAATAACCCAGTCGGCTTGATACTTTCCAAGTTCGGAGAGGATCGCTTGATCCATGGCGGAACGAGTGGAATATTCTTTGGGGTTCAGCAGGACGCAGGAGATATTATTCTGCCGGGCGCGAGTAATAGCGTAAGCGTCAGGATTATCACTGATGACAGAGGCAATCTGAACCGACAACCGCCCCGACCGGACAGCGTCGATAATCGCCTGTAAGTTACTGCCAAAACCGGAACAGAGAACCGCTAAACGGGCTTGAGACAACATCTAATGAAGGAGAGATTCGACTCTTCGTTTAACATCGGCTTTGGGGACGACGCCGATCGAACGGTCGGATTCTTTCCCCTCTTTAAAGAAAACTAAAGTGGGAATGCTCATCACGTTGTAGCGGCTTGCCGTCTTTGGATTATCATCAACGTTTAACTTCCCCACTTTGACTCTGCTGGAAAATTCCCTGCCGACCTCTTCCACGACAGGACTCAACATCCGGCAAGGGCCGCACCACTCGGCCCA
>JACOVV010000234.1 GCA_016177145.1 Candidatus Omnitrophota bacterium
ACTCCGGTTACCTGACACGGCGTCTTGTGGACGTAGCGCAGGATGTGATTATGACCGTTGAAGATTGCGGCACGGTTAACGGCATTCTCATCAGCGCGATTATTGAGGGTGACGAAGTGGTGGTGGGATTGACCGAGCGGATCGTGGGACGTGTGGCGCTGGATAATATCGTGGATGTTGTCACTGATCGGGTTATTGTCAGGGCCGGCGAGCTCATTACTGAGGAAAAAGCGCATCAAATTGAAGCGGCGGGTATCGAAAAAATCAGAATACGGTCTGTCCTGACTTGTGAAGCAGAACACGGCGCGTGCGCCCGGTGTTACGGGAGCGACCTTTCAAAAGGGAAAATGGTCAGTTTGGGGACGTCGGTCGGCATTATCGCCGCCCAATCCATTGGTGAACCGGGAACACAGCTGACAATGAGAACCTTCCATATCGGCGGAACGGCAAGCACCACCATTGAGCAATCAAATATTAAGGCTAAAAATTCCGGCGCGATTAAGTATCACAGCCTTCGCGTCGTGCAGACTGAAGACAACAAGATTATCGTGCTTAACCGCAATGGCCAGGTCAGTATTAATGACGCCGGCGGACGTGAATTAGAGCGTTATACAATTCCTCAAGGCGCTCAAGTTTACGTGCCGGAAGGGCAGATGGTCAGTGAAGGCCAAGTGTTTGTCCGGTGGGATCCGTATACTTTCCCGATTCTGACGGAAATTGGCGGACGCATCAAGTTTGAGGACATTCGTGAAGAAGTGACCATGCGCAAAGAAATGGATCAAGAGACCGGGTTGATCGGCCGAGTTATTATAGAACACAAAGGAGATTATCATCCGCAGATTATCGTTGAAGGGGATCAAAATGAAGTGTTGGCTATTTATCCTTTGGCTCCGGGAGCTCACATTGTCACCGAGAATGGTCAAAGGATAAAAGGAGGGGATATACTGGCCAAGACTCCTAGAACGATCGCCAAGACAAAAGATATCACGGGAGGACTTCCACGCGTTGCTGAGCTCTTTGAAGCGAGGCGTCCGCGGGATCCAGCCATCATTAGTGAAATTGACGGGATCGTTGAGTTTGGGGAGACTAAAAAGGGCCAGAGGCGTATTATTGTTAAAAGCAGCACGGGTATGAAAAAAGAGTACGTTATCCCTCACGGAAAACACCTTAATGTGTACAAAGGCGATAAGGTCATTGCGGGGCAACAATTAACCGACGGCCCCGTTGTCCCGCAGGATATTTTACGGGTCAGTGGAGAGAAGAAATTACAGGAGTATCTTGTGAACGAGGTCCAGGAAGTTTACCGGCTGCAAGGGGTCAATATCAACGACAAGCATATAGAAGTGGTCGTTAGACAGATGTTGAAGAAAGTACGGGTCGAAGATCCAGGGGACACCGATTTTATGAAAGGAATGCAGGTTGATCGGGTGAAATTTAAACAGGAAAATGAGCGCGTGATCGCTAAAAAAGGGAAACCAGCGGTTGCGACGCCTGTTTTATTGGGAATCACCAAGGCTTCCCTAACGACAGAAAGCTTCATTTCCGCGGCCAGTTTCCAGGAGACGACTCGTGTTCTGACCGACGCCTCCGCGAGCGGTAAGATCGATTATCTGTATGGACTAAAAGAAAATGTGATTGTGGGACATTTAATCCCGGCAGGGACTGGGTTTAAGGCGTATCGAGGCGTCGAAGTCGTCAAGAATGTGCTCGATGATTTAATGAATCCGCCGGCTCAACAAACGGAAGTGACAAAAAATGCCGGCCATTAGCCTCCGCTTTCAGCGGAAGTTGAAGAAGGGATTAGAGAGAAAATGCCTACGATTAGTCAACTAATTCGAATTGGACGAAGGCAGATTCACAAGAAGACAAAAGCGCCGGCGCTTCAGGGATCGCCCCAGCAGAGGGGTGTTTGTCTTCAAGTCAAAACGCAAACTCCAAAGAAACCGAACTCCGCTTTGCGGAAGGTGGCTCGCGTGCGTCTTTCCAATGGGATCGAAGTGACTTCGTATATCCCAGGCGAGGGGCATAACCTTCAGGAACACGCGATTGTCCTGGTGCGTGGGGGAAGAGTCAAGGATCTCCCAGGAGTGCGTTATCATATTATTCGAGGGACACTCGATACGGCTGGTGTCCAAAACAGGAAGAGGTCTCGTTCCAAGTACGGAACGAAACGGCCGAAAGCGGCCGCGTAGCGGTTCGGTTTTTAGAAAAAGGAACAACACAAGATGCGAAGAAGAAGATCACCTAAAAGAGAATTAATCGCGGATCCAAAATACAGCAATAAACTTGTTTCCAAAATGATCAATATGCTTCAGTGGGACGGAAAGAAGGCCGTTGCTGAAAAGATCGTGTATGACGCTTTCGATATTCTGAAGGAAAAAACGCATAAAAATCCGCTGGAAATTTTTCAGAAAGCGGTCGAGAATATTCGTCCTCTTCTGGAAGTAAAATCCAGGAGAGTGGGTGGGGCCACGTATCAGGTGCCTGTGGATGTGCGGCCCGACAGGGGGATTACGTTGGCTCTTCGCTGGGTCAGAGATTTCGCTCGGCAGAAAAAGGGCCGTTCCATGCAGAATAAACTGGCCGATGAAATCATGGATGCTTATAACAAAACAGGCGCCGTCATTAAAAAACGAGAGGATACTCATAAAATGGCCGAAGCCAACCGGGCTTTCAGCCATTACAGATGGTGAACGGGTTAACAAAAAATGGGACGTTTATATTCATTAGAGAAAACTCGGAATATTGGGATTTGCGCCCACATCGACGCGGGTAAGACAACGACGACGGAGCGTATTCTTTATTACACGGGAAAAATCCACAAAATGGGGGAAGTCCACGATGGGACCACGCAGATGGACTGGATGCCTCAGGAACAGGAACGCGGGATTACGATTACGGCCGCCAGCACTACCTGTTTCTGGAAAGACTATCGGATTAACATTATCGATACTCCTGGTCACGTTGATTTTACGATTGAAGTGGAACGTTCGCTTAAGGTCCTCGACGGCGCTGTCGTTGTTTTCTGCGGTGTGGGGGGCGTGGAACCGCAAAGTGAAACGGTGTGGAGACAGGCGGATCGCTATAAGGTTCCTCGGATTGCGTTCGTGAATAAAATGGACCGTGTGGGAGCTGATTTCTTTACCTGTGTGGAGCAAATGAAAACCCGCCTTGGGGCGAGACCTGTTATCATTCACCTTCCCCTCGGAGTCGCGGATACTTTCCAGGGAGTGTTGGACGTTATTCACAAAAAGGCCATCGTGTATAAAGCGGAGACTCTGGGACAGCAGTATGAAATCGAGGCAATCCCCGCAGATAAGGTTGATCTCGTTGAAAAATACCATCGTCTTCTGATTGAGCAGATCGCCGAAGTAGATGATTCCGTTATGGAGAAGTATGTTCACGAGCAGCCGGTGACTGAGGAAGAGCTGAGTAAAGCGCTCAGGAAGGCCACGATTAAAAATCTGCTGATACCCGTGCTTTGCGGGTCTTCTTTCAAAAACAAAGGAGTTCAACAAATTTTGGATTCTGTCCTTGATTATCTTCCTTCACCAGTGGATGTGCTATCGGTCACTGGGATCAATCCTAAGACAGAACAATCCGAAGATCGTCATCCGAGTGATGAAGAACCATTTTGCGGTCTAGCTTTCAAGATTATGTCGGATCCATACGTCGGCAAGTTGACTTATATCCGCGTCTATTCGGGAACATTGAAAGCTGGGAGTTACATTTATAACGCGACGCGGGGTGAAAAAGAACGGGTCGGGAAATTGCTGTATATGCATGCTAATAAACAAGAGATGCATGAAGAAATTTACGCGGGGGATATCGCGGCGGCTGTCGGCTTGAAGAGCACCAAGACGGGCGATACTGTCTGTGACGAAGACCACCTCATCACTCTGGAGCACATGCATTTCCCTGAGCCGGTGATCTCCATGGCGATTGAGCCGATGACAAAAGCGGACCAAGACAAATTGGCGAACGCGCTGGCAAGATTCACGGATGAAGATCCGTCTTTTAGAGTTACGTTTAACCAGGAGACAGGACAGACGTTGATTTCTGGGATGGGAGAATTGCATTTGGAAATTATCGTTGATCGGATGAAGCGGGAATTCAAAGTGAGCGCCAATGTCGGCAGGCCGCAGGTCGCGTATAAAGAAACGATGGTCCGGTCAGTGGAAATCGTGGGCAAGTTTATTCGTCAGTCTGGAGGTCGCGGTCAATACGGACATGTGGTCCTTCAGATGAAGCATGGCGAACCCGGGAGCGGAGTTTCATTTATTGACAAAATCAAAGGAGGCGCCATCCCCAGGGAATACATTCCCGCTGTCAAAGACGGCGTATTGGCCGCTTCCGAAAA
>JACOVV010000228.1 GCA_016177145.1 Candidatus Omnitrophota bacterium
GTGGACCGGAATCCGGATCGTTCTCGCTTGATCAGCGATAGCCCTGGTAATGGCCTGCCGGATCCACCAGGTTGCGTAGGTGCTGAACTTGTATCCCCGTTGGTACTCAAATTTCTCGACCGCCTTCATGAGTCCAATATTCCCCTCCTGGATCAAATCCAGGAAGGAAAGTCCTCGATTGGTATACTTCTTGGCGATACTGACAACCAATCGCAGGTTCGCTTCCACTAAGACCCGCTTCGCTTGGATGAACTTATTTTCCTTGCGCCGGATATCCCCCAGGCGTTTGCGGATTCTTTCCGCGGATTCGCCAAATACCAGCTCGATTCTTCGTTTCTTTCTTTCCAGTTTCTGGAGATGTCCTCGAATCTTGCGGCTGCGCATCCTCTTGATTTCATGCTCGATTTTATCAATGTCAGCCAGCATTTTGCGAATTCCATCCAAAATCTCCTGAATCACGGACGTCGTAAAATCAAAACTATGCAGGATCGTTTTCACGGATTCTATCTTTTTGGCGTTTCTCAATTTTTTAATCAATTTTGACGCGTATTCCACAATATCTTCCCGGCTCGCCTTGAGGGGCTCATTGATAACCTCCTCGATATTCCTCTCACCCTTGAGGGATTCGTTGAGCGTTTCCAATGCCAGTTTCTTCGCGAGACGGCAGTCAAAAATGACTTCTCTAAAATGCGTTTCTTCTTCTTCGATCTTTTTCGCCAGGTTAATTTCCTGTTCCCTGGTCAAAAGCGAAATTTGCCCCATCTGCCGCAGATACATCTTAACCGGGTCATCCACATAGGTTACCGGTTCAACGTTTTCAACCTCACCTTCGGCAGGAGCCGGTTTTTCTCCCTTACCGGCTTCTTCAGCCGCCTCTTCTTCGAGCAGGTCGGACGCTTCTTCCTCGGGGACGGCGGCGTCAGGACGATTGTCAACAATTTCAATATTTTCTTCGCCCAGGATAGACAATACCCGGTCGATTTCCTCCGAAGAAACCACATCATCCGGAAGCATGTTGTTCACTTCCTCGTAGGTCAGGCTTCCTTTCTCCTTACCGAGTGAGATAAGTTGTTTTATTTCCTTTGTATCCTTTGAACTGTCTCGTTTCATTAGAATCACCTCGATTGCTGTTGGTGGATTTTCAGCACCTGTTGATACTGTTCCAAAAGTTGACCAACCGTTTCACTGCGTTCCGTTTGCGCTGACATGATTTGCTGCTTTAACGTTTCCAACAGTTTCCTGGAATGATTCTGTTTCAGCCATCGGACGCAATCTTTGAGACTCTTCTCCGGTTCTTCTATTTCTTCCTCATCGGATAAGACCCCGGAGAGGAAATGCGCTGTTTTAACATCCTGCAAGCCCCCAAGCCATTGTTTTAACCGAGGACGATCCATCGGATTTTCAAACAACATCTTCATCAGAGAGCGCGTTTGTTCATTTTCAAAGTCGTCTAACTGCAATTCCTTCCTCACCTGTTCCAACGCCCCCTCCCGCTCGAAGACGAGCCGGATAATCAATTTTTCGGCCATGGTCATCTTCTGTGGAACAACGGGAATAATTTTTTCTTCACGCGGCGCCGTCAGGGAGCGCATTTGCTTCCACTCATTCCACAGGTCCTGTTCACGGACATGGATTCGTTCCGATAACTGTTTCAGGTATTCCCCGCGCGATACCGGACTCTCGACACGATGGATCGTCGCAAGCATCTCCCGCGCCAGCTGTGATTTCTGATACGGGTCCCGAATATCCTTTTCCCGCATCAAGAGTCCTAGTTTATACTCCAGCAAATCCTTCGCTTCTTGCATTTTCTGACGAAACACCGCCGCTCCGCTGGCGCGCACAAAATCGTCGGGGTCCTGGCCGGCGGGTAAATCCATCAATCGCACTTGGCACCCTTCTTCCAACAAAAGATCCAGTCCTCTCAAGGAGGCCATCTGTCCCGCTTTATCGCCGTCGTAAACCACAATGACTCTGTGCGTGAACCTTTTTAACAGCCGGATTTGCTCCGCCGTCAGCGCCGTCCCGCAGGTAGCTGTCACAAAATCAACGCCATGCTGATAAAGAGCGATAAGATCCATGTATCCTTCCACGATCAAAACAGCGTCTTTTTCTCTGATGGGTTCCTTGGCGAACCATAAGCCGTATAGCTGGCGCCCCTTTTGATACACCTCCGTTTCCGGAGAGTTCAAGTATTTGGGCGTTCCTTCTTCATCCAGAACACGGCCTCCAAAACCGACGGCCCGGCCGCGCAGGTCAAAAATAGGAAAAATCAACCGGTTTCGAAAACGATCGTAATGCCCGCCGTTTTCTTTTTGGAGCGCCAAGCCGGCGCGAACCAGCGATGAAAGAGAAACTCCTTTCGCTTTGGCAAAGTGAATCAGCCCTTCCCACTGGTCAGGAGCGAAACCGATCTGAAACTTCGTGATCATCTCCTTTGAGATGCCGCGCTTGGCCAGATATCGTCGAACAACACTTTCCTGCGCGGAACGAAGTAAAATTTCGTGATAATACCGGGCGGCCAGCCCGTTGGCATCGTACAATTCCTGAGAGGAGGCATTCCCCGCCGCTGCCGTCTTTGTTTGAGGAATAGGTATTCCCAGGCGGTCGGCCAAAAACTCCACGGTTTCAGGAAAAGTAGTCCGTTCCATCTTCATCAGGAAACTCAGCACGTTTCCTCCTTCGCCGCACCCGAAACAGTGATAGATCTGTTTCTCAGAACTGACTAGAAAAGAGGGCGTTTTTTCATGATGAAACGGACAGAGCCCTTTAAAATTACGTCCCGTTTTTTTCAATGAGACGTAACCCGAGACGATTTCCACGATATCCGCTCGATCTCTGATTTGTTCTATGACCGCTTCCGGAATCGGCATCGTCCGTTCTCCTCGTTCACAAATCAGATGTCAAAGAATCGATCCCCGTGGGCGTCCGAAAAGGGTAAAATTGGAGCCCTATTTCATACACCTTAGGGACTATCCGCACCAGATAAGGACCCGAAATCGATGTTTCCTTAATTCCTTTGCTCATGACCGCTGACGGGGAGTGACTCAACACCACCAAACATAAACTTATGATAAATCCACCCCTTAGTAACCCTACCAAAGCTCCACCCCACCGGTCGAGACCGCTGGTTATATCCAAATGGAACAATTTAGAAATCCCAAGACGAATGAGTCGAAAAACCAAATACGTGATTACAAACAACGACAGAATGGACACCGGTTCAAACCACTTCTCCGAAGAAAAATGGAGCCATTCAGCCGCCAGAAGAGAGACCGCGTGCGCGTGCTGGAGAGAGACTAATAATGAAATCCCTAGTCCTATCAACGTCGTTAATTCCGGGATGAAACCTCTCTTGTACCCGACGTAGAGAGTCCTAGCAACAATGATAAAAGCAACAAAATCGATCCAACCCAATTTCCCCCATGTCTCCGCCACACCCGGTGGGATCATCTTCTCCTTTTTTTTCTCTATCTCTCAACTGAAGCGAAGAAAGTATAACATATAGGGCTGAGAGTGTCAAGGGAGGAAATCTTTTACAAATCTTTTAAAA
>JACOVV010000026.1 GCA_016177145.1 Candidatus Omnitrophota bacterium
ATTGAGTTCGCGCGCGATGTCTGCGGGTTTAAAGAGGCGCACTCGACCGAGTTTCACAAAAAAACCCCTTATCCTGTTATTTCGCTTTTGGAAGAACAAAAAAAGGTCAAGAAAATGGGGGGGACGATGCGTTTAGGGGGATATCCCTGTACCCTCAAAAAGGGGACGTTGGCGCATAAGGCTTACAAAAAGGATGAAGTCATTGAACGCCACCGGCACCGCTACGAGTTCAACAATAAATACTCGGAGGCAATGGAGAAGAACGGGTTCATTATTTCAGGCCAGACCCCGGGCAGCGGTCTTGTTGAAGTGATCGAACTGCAAGACCACCCATGGTTTATCGGGTGTCAATTCCATCCGGAATTCCAGTCCAAACCGGACGCCTGCCATCCGCTCTTTAGGGAGTTTATCCGGGCTTCCCTGGAAACGGTGTAATCTCCTAAAACCCTTTCATTTTCGATGAATTTTTGATATACTAACAAAGTTCCATGAAAACTATCGTAGTTTGTGATATTTCAATAGGTAAGGGGAATTCTCCGGTCCTGATTGCGGGCCCGTGCGCGATCGAAAATGAAGCGCAAACCCTGCGCCATGCCGAGAGACTTATGAAACTCACGCAAGAACAAGAGGTTCCATTCATTTTTAAGTCCAGCTACGACAAGGCGAACCGTCTCTCAGTGAAGTCCTACCGTGGACCGGGAATTAAGGAGGGATTAAAGATTTTAAAACGGGTTAAGAACGAGCTGGATCTCCCGGTTCTAAGCGATGTCCACTGCCAGGAGGAAGTAACAGTAGCAGCAGAGGTCCTCGATATATTGCAAATTCCGGCTTTTCTCTGCCGGCAGACTGATTTGATAACGGCCGCCGCAAAAACCGGTAAGGTTGTCAATATCAAAAAGGGACAATTTATGGCTCCCTGGGATATGAAAAATATTGTAGAAAAGATAGAGAGCGCGGGGTGCCAGAAAATTCTTCTGACCGAGAGGGGAGCCAGTTTCGGTTACAATAACCTTGTCAGCGACATGCGTTCGATTGTGGTGATGCGGGAGTTTGGCTATCCGGTGATTTTTGACGCGACCCACAGCGTGCAATTGCCTGGAGGAGCCGGAAGTTCTTCGGGAGGACAGCGGCAGTTTGTGCTGCCACTCGCTCGCGCCGCGGCGGCAGTGGGGTGTGATGGGCTGTTTCTGGAAGTGCATGAAAATCCCGATCAGGCCCCCAGCGATGGGCCTAACATGGTGGATTTCTCCATGCTGGAGGAATTATTGGTTCAGGTAAAGGCGATTTGGGAGGTGGGAATTAGGGGCCAGGCCCCTAATTCCCAAAATCATCTTGACTAGAATTAGTGGCCAAACCCCTACTATCTACTCTGCCAGGCGTAAAAAAAATAGGGGTCTGACCCCGTTTTCCTCAATCGAATGCGCTAAACGGGTTCTTCGCATCGAGAGCCGGGCGATCGAAAAACTCATTGGCCAGGTGGGAGAGGAATTTAACAGAGCGGTAGAAATGATCTTTTCCTGTAAGGGAAAAGTGGTGGTCAGCGGGATGGGGAAACCGGGATTAGTGGGGCAAAAAATTTCCGCCACTTTGGCTTCCACAGGGACGCCAAGTCTTTCCCTGCATCCCGCCGAGGCGATTCACGGCGATTTGGGGCGGGTGACGGCGGACGACGTTGTGGTCATTCTTTCCAACAGCGGCGAAACGGAAGAGATTATTCGTTTGCTGCCGATGGTCAAGAGGATCGGCGCCAAAATAATTGCGATGACCGGAAATCTTCGCTCAACGCTGGCCAAGGAGAGTGACGTGGTCTTGAATGTGGCTGTGAAAGAGGAGGCCTGTTCTCTGGGATTGGCTCCGACCGCCAGCACGACGGCGATGCTTGCCATGGGGGACGCGCTGGCCGTGGGATTAGTGGAAAAGAGAGATTTTAAAGAAGAGGACTACGCTTTTTTTCATCCCGGCGGGAGCTTGGGGAAAAAACTGGTTTTGCGGGTTGAGGAAATTATGCGTTCGGGCAAGGATCATCCGGTCGTGGATCATCAGACGAAGATCCAGGAAGCGCTATTGGCGATTACTCAGGCCAGAGCGGGGGCGGCCAGCATTGTTAATGGGAACGGGAAATTAGTCGGTATTTTCACCGATGGGGATCTGCGCCGTCATCTGGAGAAAGATCCAGACCTTTCAAGAAAGAAAGTTGGAGAGGTGATGACTCCTCATCCGGTCGTGATCACCAAAGGCCGCCTGGCGGCGGAAGCGCTGAGGATTCTCAAAGAAAAAAAGATCGACGAAATTCCGGTTGTGGACCAAGAAGGACGGCCGGTCGGGTTAGTGGATGTTCAGGATTTGCTGAAGGCAGGGCTGGTGTGAAACCGGAAATTTTGGAATTCGCCAGAAAAATTTCGATTCTGATGCTGGATGTGGACGGTGTCCTCACGGACGGCAAGATATACTACGGTAATTATGGGGACGAATTGCAGGCGTTCAACGTCCAGGACGGGATGGGAATGGGTTTGTGGCATCGGGCCGGCCTGCAATCCGTGATTATCAGCGGGAGGAGCACCAGAATGCTCAAGCGCCGCGCTAAAGAAATGCGAGTTACCAAAGTCTTTCAGTCTGTCGGCGATAAGGAAAAAATCTATTTGGAGATTCTCCAAAACATGGGAAAATCAGATGAAGAGGTTTGTTTCATTGGAGATGACTTAAATGATATTCCTTTGTTCCGAAAAGCAGGGTTGGCGGTGGCGGTTCCTAACGCGGTCGCGGAAGTAAGAGAATCGGCGCGCTATGTCACCCAACATGCCGGCGGCAATGGAGCGGTCCGGGAAGTGATCGATTTGCTGTTGAAAGCGAATGGAAGATGGGAGAAAGCCACTCGCGATTTTCTAAGGAGCTAACTATGGAAGAGACCCAGTTTCAAACGCAGCTTGAGCAGTTAGTGCAGGAAATCGAAAATCAGAATCCTGAGCAGCGAAAGCGGGGAATGCAGTTGTTGATTCGTTTATACGATCTGAGCAAAAATCTTCATTTGGCGCTGGAGATCGACCAGCGTTTAAAACTGATGACGCAGAAAATCGGCGCTCTGCTGGAAGCCGAGAGGGTTTCCGTCATGTTGATGGACAAACGGAGCGGTGAACTGCACGTTCGCGTGGCAACGGGCATGCGGGAAGAGATTATTCCCGAGGCAAAAATGAAATTCGGCAAGGGTATCGCGGGGTGGGTTGCCGAATCCGGAAAAACTTTGTTGGTAAAAGACACCAAGCAAGACACGCGTTTTCCTTACCGGAACGGGCAGCAGTACCAGCATGATTCTTTTTTGGTCATGCCGCTTCGCCTCCGTGACAGGACTATTGGACTGATCAACGTCACGAATAAAGTTTCCAGAGTTAGCTTTACCGAGATGGATCAAGTTGTCCTGGAAATGGTATCGGACCAGCTGGCCGCGGCCATTGACCAATCTCTGCGTTATCAGGAAGCCGACAGAATCGCTAAAGCCAAGGTTGACTTCATCACCATCGCGTCCCACGAGTTAAGGACTCCTTTAACGGTGATCAAGGAAACAGTTTCCTTGCTGAAGGACAAGATTTTTGGCCCGCTTAACGAAATGCAAATACGATATTTGGACCGCACGAAAAACCACGTGGACCGGCTGGCGCGGTTGGTGAATGAGCTTCTCAATATCGCGCGTCTGGAAGGTCACGAGGCCCCCATGCAGAGGGCGCAGCTGGATTTATCCCAGTTGATCAGGACAACTGTGGAATCTTTCGTCCCCCAGGCGGAAAAAAAAGGACTGCGGCTGGCGTTTGACGCGGAGCTGTCCCTTCCGAAAATCTGGGGGGATTCGGATAAACTGGTTCAAGTGCTGGTCAATCTGATCTCCAATTCCATTAAATTTACTCCTAAAGGAGGGTTAATCGCCGTTCATGCGAAACCGGAGGAAGGAGATACTGTTTTGATTCAGGTACAGGACACGGGCTGCGGCATTCCTCGAAGCAGGCAGAAAGAAGTGTTCGACCGGTTTAAACAGCTGAAAAGCTTTGCCAAGGAAAAAACAGAAGGGATTGGACTTGGATTGGCCATTGCCAAGGAGATCGTGGAACTCCACAGTGGTCAGATTTGGGTGCAGAGCCAGGTAGAAAAAGGAAGCACTTTCTTTGTGCGCCTTCCGATCGATCCGAGAGATCATGAGCGAGAACAAAAAAAATAACCTTTGGGCCTTGTTTCTCCTGATCATGGTTCTGGCATCCGCCGTGTCAGCTGAGGAGGAACTGTCTCCTGAACCGATTCAGCCGGATGACGATTCTCATCAGGAAATATGGAACTTCTCTCTCTCCGGACATGATCCGACAGGGAGTAAACGGTGGGAAGTGAGCGGGGACACGGCTGATATTTTTTCCGATGCCAAGATTGGGCTGACAGGGGTGAAAGCGACTTCATTCAGCCCCACGGGAAGTTTCACGCTGAATTCAAAGAAGGGGACCTTTGACAAGATAGAGAATAACATCGAACTCAAAGAGGAAGTAGTGGCGCAGTCAAGCGACGGGACCACGTTTAAATCGGATCATTTGGACTATCGGGCCGAAACAGGAGAGATCAAGACCGACGCTTTTGTGGAGATCGAGCAAAAACAAATGCGGACTTTTGGTTACGGGGCGAAGGCGGAACCCGGGGAAAAGAAACTGCAATTGGAAAAAAATATCACGGTGATCGCCAATCCGTCAACGACCATTACCTGTAAAGGGCCTCTGGAGGTGGATTATAAAAACCAGATCGCCGTGTTTGAGAACGATGTCCGTGTCGTTGATCCGAGAGGCGAAATCATCAGTGATCGGATGGAAGTCCAGTTCAATAAAGAATTGGAAACGATCCAAAAGGTCATTGCCACCGGGAATGTGCGCATCACCCAGGGGGAAAACGTGACCCGGAGCGACCGCGCCGAATACGACGTCCAGGAGGGAAAAGTAACGTTGTCTCAGCAGCCGCAGCTTCAGGTGGTTCCGCAATGAAAGATCAAGAGCCGTTAATTACGGCGGGGAATTTGATGAAATCATACGGCGACCGCACAGTGGTTGACGGTGTTGATGTGCAAGTGCGGCGTGGAGAAATCGTCGGGTTACTGGGACCCAACGGGGCCGGAAAAACAACCGTTTTCTATATGCTGGTTGGTTTTATTAAGGCGGACGGCGGGAAAATTACGTTTGACGGTCAGGAGATCACGCATCTTCCCATGTACCAACGGGCGAGGCAAGGGATTGGTTTTCTGGCGCAGGAGCCGTCTGTTTTTCGGCGGATGACGGTAGCGGAAAATGTGATGGCTATTCTGGAAACTCTGCCGCTGACACACCGCCAACGGCTGGGCCGCCTGGAAAAACTGCTGGCGGAGTTAAATCTCTCTTCCTTGGCCAAGAACCTTGCCTACACTCTTTCCGGCGGAGAGAGGCGCCGCCTGGAAATCACCCGCGCCCTGGTGACGGAACCGCAGTTCCTTCTGCTGGATGAACCGTTCAGCGGCATTGATCCGATCGCGGTTTACGAAGCCCAGGATATTATCCGCGGACTCAAAGAAAAAGGGTTGGGAATTCTATTGACGGACCATAATGTGCGGGAGACGCTGGCGATTACCGATAGGTCCTATCTGATGGC
>JACOVV010000010.1 GCA_016177145.1 Candidatus Omnitrophota bacterium
CTCCAGCGCCGCCGCCGGCATTGGATTAGGGGCTGTCTCAGCGGTGGGGCTTGTCGTTAACGCTCTTTCCGCGCTGGCAGGATGGTTTATTTGGGCTTACATGACTTACTTTATCGGGACAAAATTATTCCCCGAACCGCAAACACAGTCGGACCATGGTGAACTTTTGAGAACGCTTGGTTTCTCAAGCGCCCCGGGATTAATCCGGATTTTGGGAATCATTACTCCTATCCGTGAGTTTGTCATGCTAATCACTTCGGTTTGGATGCTTGTAGCGATGGTCACTGCTGTCCGGCAGGCGCTTGATTACAAAAGGACTTTAAGGGCTGTGGGGGTTTGCTGTGTGGGTTGGATCGTGCAGATTCTGATTTTGGCGATTTTGCTGGGAATCGCCGGCAAAGGAGTAGGAGCTCTGTAATAAGATAGATCTCTCCAAAGAGCCGCCTTGTTTATAAAGGCGGCTCTTTTTTATTATTCATTTATTAACAAAGGGTTATGATATAAATGATATACTTAATATTGATAATATAAAAGAGGTTCGCCCAGGGGAGTTATCGGGCGTTGACTTTGACAAAAAGGAGGTATGAAATGAGGGGGAAAATCAGTGGTTTTGCAGGGTTGTTACTTTTCGTAGCGCTGGGATTATCCTTGAATACAGCTCCTGTATGGGCGGAGGATGATTCCATGAAATCAGCAAACCCAGGGGATAAGCTCCTGCGGGGGGTTGAAAATTTGTTCACGGGGTGGTTGGAAATCCCCGATGAAATCAACGACGCTAGCAAGGAAACAAATCCCTTCACCGCGTTCACCTATGGGGTGGCTCAGGGAACAGGGGAGGCGGTCACACGGACTGGTGTTGGAGCTCACGACACCGCGACATTCTTCATCCCGGATTACGACAGGCCTCACATGGATGAAGAGCATGTGTTCTAAACCTGCTGTTTCAACTGGCGGCCGTTTTCTAGTGTGAAAACGCCGCCAGTTTTCTTTTCGCCTTCCGGCAAACAATCCAATTTCAGTTGACATAGGTCTTTCTTTAATGTTATTATAGTTAATAGAGTTAACTATTAAGTCTCCTAACTAATGGAGGAATCCTATGTCTGGAAAGCGTCTTCCACTGCAGGCGTTCAGCAAAGAAATGCTGGGGCTTCTGCTCAAGATGTTCCGGGCCATTTCCCAGCGTGAAAACCACCCCCTGGCCAAGGGGCAGGTGACGATCCCCCAGTTCTTGATTCTGGAGGCCCTGTACGAAGCGCAGCCGCGGAAATTGCGCGAATTCTCACAGATTCTCAAAGTCACTCCAAGCGCCGTCACCGGCATTATTGAGCGGATGGAAAAAGAGCAATGGATTCACCGGACAGCCGATTCGCGAGACCGGCGCGTTCATTGGATGTGGCTGACACTCAAAGGGAAAAAGTTGGTTCTATCGGTTCTCCGGCAGAAAGAAAAATCAATCCGCGCCATGTTCACTGAATTAACGGATCAGGAACGGTGGGTGTATCTTCGGCTCTTTCGAAAGGTCGTTGGTCAAAAGTGACAAAACGAACGATCCTTTTTTTTGTTATTTGGAATTTGTTATTTGAAATTTCCGGCGCGGTTCTTGCCGATCAGCCGCTGGGTCTTTTTGACTGCTACGAACTCGCGTTAAAACAGAGCGAACAGATCCAGCTTTATCAGGAGCGGATTCATCAAACCGAGGCCAACTTCCAGCGGGCTTTCGCTGGTGTCCTGCCTCGCGTTTCCTACATTCTCAAAGAAACCAAAGAGGATTTGCTTGGAACTTCTCCGGAAAGGAAGCTATTCGTTGAACAGCCGATTTTTCGCGGGTTCAAAGAGTTTTCTTCCATGTCGGTCCAGCGGGCGATTAAAGAACAGAGAGTTCACGAAAAAGAGCGGGCCGAACAGCTTCTTTTCCTGGATGTTTCGGACGCTTTCTACCAGATTCTGGAATTGGAGCATGATTTAAGGATCTTGGGGCAAATGAAATTCGTCTCCGAGAAACAGACCCGGGAATTAGGCCAGTGGGTCCGCATCGGCCGATCCCGGTCCAGCGAACTGGCGGCCGCGCTGTCCCGTTTAAAGCAAGTCGAGGCGGAGATCACCAAAACAAGACGGTTATTATCTTTATCAAAAGAAGTCATGACTTTCCTGATCGGAAAGGAAAATTTCCGGTTGTCACAGGGAAAATGGGAGTGGAATTCAACGGATGCCGTTTCTTCATTGATGGAAGGAATCAACCGCCGCCCTGATGTTGTTGCCAAAGAGAAACAGGAGCAAGCCGCGGTCTCTAATATTAAGGTAGAAAAAGCGGACTTGTTTCCCGATGTCTCCTTTGAGGGGAACTCCTATCAGGAAAGAAGCGGCGCCAAGGGGAAAGTGGATTGGGACATGCTGTTGACCGTGGATATCCCTATTTTTGAAGGGGCCGAATGGGGGGATGTTAAAGAGAGTAAAACTCTTTACGAGCAGGTAAAACTGGAGACTAGACAGGCGCGCCGCCAGGCAGAGTCGGAACTCCGCAGCGCCTATCAGCAGTTTCAACATTCTCTCTCTGAACAGAAAGCCCTGAAAGAGGCGGTCGAGGCGGAACAGGAAAATTACGATCTGCAGGAGCAGGATTACGAACGGCGATTGATTCATCAAGTGACGCTTTTGTCCTCTCTACGGGATTTACAGGAACTTAAAAGACAGTCGAACCACGCGGAGTTCGAAACCAAGAGAAGTTTTTGGAATCTCAAGGTGGCCGGCGGGCAAGTGGAGCAACAAACATGACCCTATCCGACATCGCTATTAAAAACCGTGTTTTTGCCTGGATGCTGATGATCGGGCTGATTTTCTTTGGCTGGATTTCATTCAGCCAAATGGGGGTCAGCGAGATGCCGGATGTGGACTTTCCGGTCGTCTCGGTGGAACTGACCTGGGAAGGGGCGGCGCCGGAAGTGATGGAAACCGACGTGGTGGATGTGGTCGAGGATGTGGTCATGTCCATTCAGGGGATCCGCGATGTTTCCTCTTCGACACGGCAGGCGCAGGCAACCGTGACGATTGAATTCGAATTGGGACGGGATATTGACGCGGCCGTACAGGAAGTTCAGACCAAAATCGCCCAAGCCCAACGGCGGCTCCCCAGGGAGATAGATCCGCCGATCGTCACGAAAACAAATCCCGAAGACCAACCGATCCTCTGGTTGGCGGTCACTGCCGACCGCCCCCGTCGGGATTTAATGGAATATGTCCAAAACCATCTCAAAGACCGTTTTCAGACGGTCGCTGGGGTGGGTGAGATCTTCCTCGGAGGATTCATTGATAGGAATTTGCGGGTCTGGATTCGACCGGAGAAATTAGAAGAGTACCAGTTAAGTGTCGCAGACTTGACACGGGCGATCGAAGAACAGCATATCGAGCTGCCGGCCGGAAGAATCGAAACCGCGGAAAAAGAATACAACGTCCGGACGATGGGAGAGGCGCTGACCGTTGAGGAGTTTGAAAAAATTCTGATTCTTCACCGCGGAGGGGCGCCGATCTATAAACCGATTCCATTAAGCGAAGTCGCTCTGATCGAGGATGGTCTGGCGGATATTCGTCGTATTTCACGGACGCTGGGCCATCCGGCTGTTGGTTTAGGGATCCGTAAACAACGAGGCGCTAATGCTGTTGAAGTGGCGCATCGAGTGAAAGAGAGAATAACGGAAGTCAAAAAACATCTTCCGCCCGGGTTTGAGCTTCGTGTGAATTTCGACAGCACGCGCTTCATCGAGGAATCGGTGAACGAAATGAAATTCGCGCTTCTTCTGTCGGCGCTGTTGACCGGATTAGTCTGCTGGTTTTTCCTGGGTTCTTGGGGAGCGACCGTCAATATCTTGATGGCGATTCCGACTTCCATTATTGGATCGTTTCTTATTTTGAAATTTGCCGGCTTCACGCTGAATACTTTCACCGTTCTGGGGTTGACATTGGCGATCGGAATCGTCGTGGATGACGCCATTATGGTTTTGGAGAACATTGTCCGTCACCGGGAACGAGGGGAAGGGATGATTGAAGCGGCACAAATCGGGGCGCGTCAGATCACCGCGGCGGCGATCGCGGCGACGCTGGCGGTGATCGCCATCTTTCTTCCGGTTGCCTTCATGAAGGGGATCATTGGGGCGTTCTTCTTTCAATTTGGAGTGACGATCACGGCGGCAGTTACTTTGTCTTTGTTGGAGGCTTTAACGCTGACTCCTATGCGCTGTTCGCAGTTTTTAGACGTTGGGCCTCGAAAGACTTTCTTTGGAAAAGGAGTGGATAAAGCGTTTTCATTCCTGGCGGAGGGATACAAAAAGGGGCTGGCTCTTGTTTTAAAAAAACCAGTGGTGATCCTGGTGTTGTCGTTGATTTTTTTCGCGGTCTCTCTGGTGAGCGTGAAGTTCTTGAGGAAAGAGTTCGTGCCGGCCCAGGACCAGAGTATGTTCTTATGCCGTCTGCAGACGCCGGTCGGCTCTTCCATTGAGTTCACCGATGGACGTTTTAAGCAAGCGGAATCATTTCTCTTGAATCGTCCGGAGATTCGGACCTATTTTGCCGCCGTGGGAGGATTCGGCGGCGGGGAGGTGAACACCGGGATTCTTTTCGTCAACATGAAACCCCCTCGAGAGCGGCCGGTGGATCCGGCGGTAAAACATCGTTTAAACCAGGAAGAATTCATGAATCTTTGCCGCCAGGAGTTTAACAAAATCCCGGATGTGAGAGCGGTGATTCAGGATTTATCCATGCGCGGCTTCTCGGCCCAGCGCGGGTTTCCGGTCGAATTTTCAGTCCGCGGCCCTGACTGGGAAAAGTTGTGGCGGCATGCTCAAGAGATCATGAAGAAACTGGAAAAGACAGGGCTCGTTGCCGACCTGGATACCGACTACAAAATCGGCATGCCGGAAATACGAGTCATTCCCGATCGGCAGAAAGCGATGGAGCGAGGGGTTTCCATGGAAGCGATTGGCCAGACGATCAACGCGATGATCGGCGGCTCACGCGTCGGCAAATATACTTATGGAGGGCGCCGCTACGATGTTCGCGTCCGCGCCGTTGCCGAAGAGAGAATCGAACCGGAGAATATCCAAAAAATCTACGTCCGCAATAACCAGGGAGAGTTGATACGGCTTTCTGAGCTAGTGACGTTAACGGAGAAGCCGACTCTTTTGAGCATCAGCCGAAAAGGAAGAGAGCGGTCGGTCGGGATTTTTGCCAACGTCGCTTCGGGAAAATCTCAAGCCGATGCTTTGCAAGCGGTGGAGAAAATCGCCAAAGAAATCTTGCCGGAAGGTTATCGCGTCGTCTTGAGCGGAAGCGCGCAGTCGTTCCGGGAATCGTTCCAGTCGCTGCTATTCGCTCTCTGGCTGGGAATTATTATCTCCTACATGGTGCTGGCATCGCAGTTTAACAGCTACAAAGATCCGTTTGTGATCTTACTGGCCCTGCCGTTCAGCGTCAGCGGGGCTTTCCTGGCGCTGCTGATCGCCAATCGGTCGTTGAACGTCTACAGCATGATTGGCTTGATTCTTCTGATGGGAATCGTTAAGAAGAACTCAATTTTGTTGGTGGAGTTTACTACCCAGCTCCGTGAGCAGGGGCTCTCTGTTCAGAAAGCGCTCATGGAGGCCTGTCCGATCCGTCTACGTCCTATTTTGATGACCTCCATTTCCACCATCGCCGCCGCTGTTCCACCCGCCCTGGCGCTGGGCCCCGGCGCCGAGAGCCGCATCCCGATGGCGATCGCGGTGATCGGCGGGGTGACAGTCTCGACTCTACTAACGCTCTTCGTCGTTCCCTGTGCCTACAGTCTTCTTTCTAGAGAAAAACGGACAGAAATAGGGACGTAACCCCCCCCCTGTTCCTTAAACTGTCTGATTCAGGTATAATCTAGGTGCCATGAAGATTATTACGCAATCTTTAACGCCGGATGAACTTAAACGAATAGCTGGCGGCATGTTTGGGGATATGATCAAAGCGGTTATTGACGTTGACCGAGAGCTTATCGCTTTAGACGCGGAGCTCCACTCTGATTTGGAAGCTCTTCTTCTTGAGAACGGCTCAAAACAAAAGAATCTTTGGGGTGTCAATCTTTATCCTGAAATGCAGGGGGATGATTTTATCGAGTTCGACTCCATGATCAATATGCGTCCGTCGCAAGGAAATCGAAGCCGCAGTGTGGAAAGTGAAGAAATGCGAAAGAGAATTCTGGAAATTGTCGTTAAGAGGATTACGCGATGAGTTATCAACACAAAGAGCTTGCCGGCGGGCGATGGAACCAATTACCGTTCTTAGAGCAAATGGCCAATATCGGGAGCGAAGTGGAGCGGGCTTTGAACTGGCAGGCGAAGAATAACCTTCTCTATTGCCGGAAGGCGGCCGAGCGGGCACTGGAATTAATGGATTTAACCTTGGGGGGAATTAAAAACTTTGCCCGCCTTAAAGAGCTTGCCCGCGCCAGAGAAGCCATGGTGGATTACTTCTTCGGGGTAAACCAGTATCGGTCCACGGAGGGGGCGTGGAGAAAATATTTCTCCTGTTTCACCTACGCCGCTCGGAAAAATCAGTAAACAATGAAAATCATCCTGGTTGGTTTCATGGGGTCCGGTAAAAGCGCGGTCGGCAGAGAGCTTGCCAAGCGGCTGGGGGTGCGGTTTGTGGATATTGATGAACTGATTGTCAAGCGGGAGGGACGGAGTATCGCCAAGGTCTTTGCCGAGGCGGGGGAACCGTATTTCCGTAAAATTGAAAAGCAGATTACCCTGGAAGTTTGCCAGAGACAAGACCCATGTGTCATTGCCACCGGCGGCGGCACACTCATGGACCCTGACAGCCGGGCCGCTTTGAAGAGAGCCGGAACACTACTGGTCTGGCTGAAGGTAAGTCCTCAAAAAGCGCTCGAACGGACCAAGGATCATCCTGTGAGGCCGCTCTTAAAGGAAGCGGATCCTTTGAATAAAATAGCCTCCCTTTTGGCCGTTCGTGAGCCGGTCTACGCTCAAGCGGATTTGGCTGTTGATACGGATCATCAATCGGTAGAACAGGTTATCCAAGAAATCCTCGCTTTCATAGAAAAAAATAAAAAAAGTTGAAAGAAAATCGCGCCGGGGAGCGTCTGTATTCTTAGAATATGGATGATCTAGAGGCGATTCTCTTACTCAATACCTGTCCCAAGATGCACCTGCGTAAGCTCCAGGAGTATCTGGAGCGATACGGCTCTTTACAGGCCATTATCCAAAAGGACCCTCAAATCAAGCAAAGGTGCCAATCGTTTGATCTGACCGATGAATTCAGGGAGATTCAACAGCGAAACGTAAAAATAATCTCTTTTATGGATGAACGTTATCCAAGCCGGCTCAAAGAGATTGCGGATCCTCCATTGATTCTCTACGCCCGGGGGGAGGTTAGTTTATTAAAGGAAGAAAAGGCCATTGCCTTTGTCGGCGCCCGGAAAGCGACACCCTACGGCTTAAAATTGGCGGGCCAGTGGAGCGGGGAGATCGCTTCTTACGGGATGACGATTGTTTCAGGTCTGGCTTTGGGGATTGACGGCGCCGCTCATGAGGGGGCGCTCAAAAAAGGAGGTAAGACGATTGCCATTCTCGGTTCAGGACTGGCGGAATTGTACCCTCTCCAGCATCGGCCGTTGGCTGAGCGGATCGCGCGGGATGGGCTTATTCTTTCCGAATTTCCGATGGGGACAGAGCCATGGCCCCAGCATTTTCCAAGGAGAAACCGTTTGATCAGCGGCCTTTCGCTGGGGGTTGTTGTGATCGAGGCGGGGGAAAGAAGCGGGGCGCTGGTGACAGCTTCCGCCGCTTTAGAACAAGGGCGGGACGTTTTCGCCCTGCCGGGCAGAGTGGATTCACCTTTATCCATCGGAACCAACCGGTTAATTAAGGATGGGGCCAGGGTGGCTCTCTCAGCGAGAGAAATTTTGGAAGAACTCTCTTTGCCCATTTTGCAGTCGTGTCCGGAGAGTGAACCGGAGAAGGAACAAAACCCGATTCTGGATCTTCTTTCCGAAGGACCGGTTCCCCTGGAAGAATTGGTGAAACGATTAGACAGACCAGTAGCCCAATTGACGAGTGAATTGGCGCTGTTAGAAATCGCGGGAAAAGTTATTCAATTGCCGGGGCCTTGTTTCGCAAAACCTTGACAAGCTCTTTTATCAGCCAGTATAGTATCCCAAGATGAAATTATCACCGATCGTCAGTGTCATCATCGCGGCTTATAACCAGGGGCGGTATTTAGAAGAAGCCTTACGGAGTGTTTTTTGCCAAAGTCTGCCGTCGGAGGAATTTGAAATTATCGTTGTCAATGATGGCTCGACCGACAACACAAGTAATATACTAAAGGAATACAAAGATAGGGTTATCGTTCTTGAGCAACCCAATCAGGGGTTGTCCAAGAGTTGTAATTTGGGTTTATCCAAAGCGCGAGGGCGATATTTTGTCCGTTTAGACTCCGATGATTGGATGGATCCGGATTTGCTTTGTCTTGAGAAAAAAACGTTAGACGAGAACCCCAAGGCCTGTTGTGTCTATTGTGACCGTTATGAAATCAGCGAAGGGGAGCGGCGGAGAATCCAGGTAAGGAAAGAAAATTTATACGATCTAATCGCTTGCGGTGTGATGTTCCAAACCGAGAAGGTGCGCGCAGTGGGTGGTTACCGCTCTGTTTACTGGGAAGAGTACGATCTTTTCCTCCGGCTTCAGGAAGAAGGAGAATTTTTGTATCTGCCGACACCGCTTTATTATTACCGGAGGCACCAGGAAAATATGACGAATAAGAGGGACCGTAAAAAACAGGGATGGGTGGAGCTCATTAAGGAATGGGGAAAAGAAAAAATTTTGAGTTTAGGAAATGATTCGGAGTTGGAA
>JACOVV010000023.1 GCA_016177145.1 Candidatus Omnitrophota bacterium
GAATACGTTTCCGTATGTCTACGGATTGGGAAAACAATTACAGAATGATTCTTCGGTTCAATTCTATTTCGGGACTCCCGCCGACCTCAACAAAAAAATGGCGCAAGGAGGGTTGGATATCGCGCTTCTTTCCTCGATTGAATTAACCCGCCATGCCGACCGATACGGCGGTTTGACAGATTTAGGCATCGGCGTCAGAGAATCGGCGGGAAGCGTTCTCTTCTTTTCTCAGGTGCCGTTAGAACAACTCGCGAAAAAGACAATCGCGGTGACTTCAGCGAGCGCCACAGGGGCGGCTCTTCTGCGGCTCTTATTGCGAAGATGCTGGGGGATTGAAGGGGTGAATTTCCAGCGGCGGATGAATTTAAACGGGATCCGCGACCGGTTTCCGGCGGTTTTAGTGATCGGTGATGAAGCGCTCCAGGCAAAACAACAGTGGCCCAGCCGGTGGACCTGTTATGATCTTGGAGGGATTTGGACGGAGTGGACCGGGCTTCCGTTTGTTTTCGCCCTGTGGACCTATTCCAGGGAATGGGGAACGGCGCGCCCGGTGGAACTGCGGGCCGTTTCTCAAAGATTAAAAGAAGCTGTGGAGTACAGCCGTCTTCATTGGTCGGAGATGGTGACTGAAGCGGAAAAGAGATGGAGTGGCATTAAAGAGGTGGGAGCTTATTTAAGAAGATTTGATTATGCGTTAGAGAGTTCTTACGGAGACGGGCTGGTCACATTCTATCAATGGGTCAAACGAATGGGGGAGGAAGAAAACCATGTTCACATTCCAGCGGTGGCAATTAACTCATAAAGTGATTTTCACGGCGGTGATGGTAGGAATTATTTTCTTAAGCGCGGGGGTCCGGGCGGAGGATGAAAATAGTGCTCAAGGGACGCCCGATCCTGAGATAGAACAGCTGAGGAACGAATTAAAATCTCTGCGGGGCGAAATGAAAGAGGAACATCAAGAGTGGCGGGAGCAGCAACAGGCGGAGAAAGAGCAGGTCAAACAACGCTTGCGCGAAGAAATCGCCCAGACTAAGCAAAAATTAGGGGAAATGAAAACGCGCCATCAGCAAGCGGCCCAGCAGCATCAGGAAAACGTGGAACAGCGTCAAGAGCACAGAGAGGAAATGCGGGAGAACCATCAGGAGAGAGCCCAAGAGCATCGAGAGCGGATGGAAGAAAGGCGGGAACATCATCAGACAATGATGGAACAGCGTCAGGAAAATAGGGAGGAGCATCAGGGGCATCATCAGGACCGGATGGAAAAACGCCATGAAAAAAGAGAAAATTGGATGAAGGAACATCCGGGCAAAGAACATCCTGGAGAAGCAATGGAGGGAAGAGAACATCCGGGAAAAGGTCTGGAACGGCGGCGGGGAGGAGAAGAGCATCCAGGGAAACATCTGGGTGAAAAAAAGCGAGTGGGAGGAGACGATCATCCCGGGAAGCATCGAGGTGAAAAAAGAGGTAGGGGAGGCGAGGGAAGAGGGAAAAAATGATCGCGCAAGCTGTCCAGACAAGACCGGAAGTTGAGAAGATCCTTCAAAAGGCCTATGAAGGGAATCGGCTGGAGTTCGATGAAGCGATGGCCCTTTTCGACGCCGACTTTTTAGAGTTGGGGAGAGTCGCTGATCACCGGTGCCGCGAACTGCGTCCGGACAACGTCGTGACGTTTCTCATTGATCTCAATCTCAACTATACCAATGTCTGTGTCACGCTCTGCAAGTTCTGCGCTTTCTATCGCCACGAAAAAGACGCGGACGCTTACCTTCTCTCTAACGATGAAATTTTAGCGAAGGTCGAAGAAATGATTGCTCTGGGTGGGACACAAGTGCTGCTCCAGGGAGGACATCATCCTCGTCTGGGACTCGAGTACTATGTCAATCTGACCCGGCAGATCAAGGAGCGTTTTAACGTTCACATGCATTCTTATTCGGCGGCGGAAATTCATCACATGGCGAGCGTCTCCAAGGTGACTCTGCGGGAAGCGGTCACCGAATTAAAACTGGCCGGTCTTGATTCCATTCCGGGGGGTGGGGCGGAGATATTGAGTGACCGCGTCCGCAATGAAATCAGCCCGTTAAAAATTTCCGTGGATGAATGGTTTGAAGTGATGGAGATCGCTCACGAACTTGGCATGCACACCACGGCGACGATGATGTTTGGTTCCATCGAGACTCTCCAAGAGAGAACGGAACATCTATTTCGGGTCCGGAAACATCAGGATCGAACCGGAAAATTCCGCGCGTTTATTCCATGGTCTTTCTCTCCTGAAAAAACGGAATTGGAATACATTCGAATGAGCGGAGGGTTTGACTATCTTCGGATGCTCGCCATTTCCCGTCTGGTTCTGGATAATTTCAGAAATGTTCAGGCCGGATGGGTGACCGAAGGAGATAAGGTTTGTCAGCTCGGTCTTTCTTTCGGCGCCAACGACGTGGGAGGAATCCTGATGGAAGAGCGTGTCATCAGCGCGACAGGACTCAAATACCAGACCACCGTCGAGCAGGTTTTACGGATGATCCGGAAGGCCGGAAAGGTTCCCGCCCAGAGGAACACGAAATACGATATTTTGCGTCTCTACCGGTAGTCAACCACTAAATGTTGTATTTTTTCGCTTGACATCATTCAATCGGCAGACTAAATTGGGAAGTAGGAGAGGGGGGGCCAATGAAGACAGTTCTCACGGAAAATAAACTGCCATCCGAAGCAAAATCAAGCTCTAATAAAATCAATGGCTACTTCACCCGGAAGGGGGTTAACCCTTTGGACGCGGTGGAATACGCCCGGCGGAATTCGGTGATTGCCAATCCGGACGGTTCCGAGGTGTTCCATATGGAGGGGGTGGAGGTCCCAAAAGATTGGTCGCAGCTGGCGACCGATATCGTCGCCTCCAAGTACTTCCGTAAATCGGGAGTCCCAGGGACGGGACGGGAAACCAGCGCCCGCCAGACGATCTACAGGGTTAGCCACACGCTCCGCGTGGCGGGAGAAGAGTTAGGGGGATATTTTAAGAATAGCGAGGAAGCGGACGTTTTTGAATCAGAGCTATCATACTTACTCATTCATCAAATCGGCGCGTTTAACTCACCGGTGTGGTTCAATTGCGGTCTTTATCATCAATACGGAATTTCCGGGAGCGGCGGGAATTGGCGCTGGGATTTTGAAAAGGGAGATGTCGCGCAGACGCAGGACGCTTACTCCCATCCGCAATTGAGCGCCTGTTTTATTCAGTCGGTTGAAGATGATCTGATGTCCATCTTTGAACTGGCCAAGAATGAAGCGAGGCTGTTCAAGTTTGGGTCCGGCACCGGGACTAATTTTTCAAA
>JACOVV010000029.1 GCA_016177145.1 Candidatus Omnitrophota bacterium
ATGCTGGCGACGGTCATCAACGGGTTGGCGCTCCAAGACGCTCTGGAAAAACAGAATGTCTTCACGAGGGTTTTGACTGCCATTCAGATGCAGCAATTGGCGGAACCCTACATCCGCCGCCGCGCCATCCGGCATCTTGAGAAAGGGAGAGTTGTGATTTTCGTCGGTGGCACAGGGAATCCCTACTTCAGCACCGATACGGCGGCGGCGCTCCGCGCCAGCGAAATTGACGCGGAAGTGATTTTAAAAGCCACAAAAGTGGATGGTGTTTATTCCGCTGATCCAAAGAAAGACCGGAAAGCAAAAAGATATGATCATGTGAAATATCTGGATGTTCTGAAACGCGGGCTGAAAATCATGGATTCAACGGCAATCAGTCTTTGCATGGATAATCGAGTTCCCATTATCGTGTTTAATCTCAATCGGCATGGCAACATTAAAAAAGTCATCCAGGGGGAGAAGATCGGTACTCTTGTTGACTAGGAAGGCTGACCATGGTCACGGCTCAATCGTTGCTGAAAGAAGCTGAAAGCAAAATGAAGAAAGCGGAAGAGATCACCGTTCAGGAACTCTCCAGGATCCGCGGGGGACGGGCGCAGACAGCGATGGTTGAAGGGATTAAAGTGGATTATTATGGAACTCCAACCCCGTTAAAACAACTGGCGGGAATCACGACTCCGGATCCGCGCTCTATTACTATCCAACCGTGGGATCCGTCCGCGATCGCTGAAATCGAGAAAGCTATTCTAAAAGCGGGGCTGGGAATGACTCCGCAAAACGACGGCAAAGTCGTGCGATTAAACCTCCCTGCGCTCACGAAAGAAAGAAGAGATGAAATGATCAAGTTGGCCAGAAAGGTCGCTGAAGATGGGCGTGTTTCAATCAGGGCCATCCGGCGGGATGAAAATGAATCGGTCAAAAAAATAGAGAAAGAAGGGGTTGTCGCGGAAGACGAATCACGCAAGACGCAGGAACAGGTTCAGAAATTAACGGACCGGTTTATCGTAGAAATTGATAAGCACCTTAAGCAGAAAGAGATAGAGATACAAGAAGTTTAGTTCATAGTTCGTGGTTCATTGTTCATCGACAAAAGACAATTTCACGCATACTTAATCTATGAACTACGAACGATGAACGACGAACTAAATTCGAGCCGCTAGCTCATCAGGTTAGAGCACTTGCCTTTTAAGCAAGTGGTGCCGGGTTCGAGTCCCGGGCGGCTCATTTTAAAGGAGAACGATGTCATCCAAAATCAGGCAAATCAAAGCGCGGGAAATCCTGGATTCAAGAGGGAATCCGACCATCGAGGTAGATGTTATTTTAGACAACGGCATTCTAGGCCGGGCGGCGGTCCCGAGCGGCGCTTCCACCGGTATCCATGAAGCGGTGGAGTTAAGAGACGGCGGAGAGCGATATCTCGGCAAAGGAGTTCGCAAGGCGGTTGAGAACGTTAATAAAACAATCGCGAAAAAATTGACCGGTTGGGATCCCAATGAACAAGAAAAGATTGATCGAGTGCTCATCGAGCTCGATGGGACCCCGCAAAAGAAAAAATTAGGAGCCAATGCCATCCTGGGTGTTTCGATGGCGGCCGCGAAAGCGGCGGCATTGACGGAAAAGAAACCCCTCTATCTCTATCTTGGAGGGACATCGGCCAAAACGCTTCCTGTTCCGATGATGAATATCGTCAACGGCGGCGCCCACGCGGACAACAACGTGGACATTCAGGAGTTTATGATCCTACCGGCCGGAGCCGAGACATTCTCGGAAGCTTTGCGCATGGGGGCGGAGGTGTTTCACAGCTTGAAAGCCATTCTCAAAGGAAAACGTCTGGCTACCTCTGTTGGGGATGAGGGAGGGTTCGCGCCGAATCTTGATTCTAACGAGCAGGCGATCGAACTCATTTTGCAGGCGATTGAGAGAGCTAAATATAAACCGGGCCAACAGGTGGTTTTGGCGCTCGATGTCGCCGCCAGCAGTTTCTATGAAGAGGGGAAGTATCACCTGAAATCCGAAAGCTCCTCAAAGAAAACAGCGCAGGAGATCATCGCCTTGCTGGAGTCATGGGTAAAAAAATATCCCATTGTCTCCGTCGAAGACGGGCTGGCGGAGGATGATTGGAGTGGATGGAAAGAATTGACCTCGCGTATCGGCAAAAAAGCGCAGTTGGTGGGAGATGATATTTTTGTGACGCAGACAGAGAGGTTAAAAAGAGGAATCCAGGAAAAAATTGCCAACGCTATTTTGATTAAAGTCAATCAGTGCGGCACGTTGACTGAGACAATGGCGGCGATTGATTTAGCGGCGAAGAACGGCTACGCTTCGGTTGTTTCCCACCGTTCAGGCGAGACCGAGGATACGACGATCGCCCACATCGCCGTCGCCAAGAACACGGGACAAATCAAAACCGGTTCCCTTTCAAGGACCGACCGCATCTGCAAATATAACGAATTGCTCCGCATTGAAGAGGAACTTGGCAGTAAAGCCCGCTACGCGGGGGCGGAATTTCTGGAGAGTTCATGCTCAAGCGTTTCCTCTGGTTCGTGATTCTGGCGTTTTTTTTCGCGCTGGGGAGAAACTACCTGACGGACCATGCCAGATTGCAGGATCTACGGGATAAAAACAGTGCGTTAAAGACTAAAATCTCCAGTCTCCAACAGGAAATCACGCGCTTGAAAGACGAAGAAGACCGGTTGACCCATGATCCGGAATATGTCGAACGGCGCGCCCGCAGTAAGCTCAAAATGTCCAAAGAAGGCGAAGTTATTTTTAAGCAGGCGCCTTGACATTGAGAAAACATCAGGTAAACTTGGAAGCAGGCCTGGAGAAGTTATCCGTAATTAGTTTTCTGTATAACATACTATGAAAAAAGGAGTTAGGATGATTTTAAAGTCTGTAGCTCTTGTCATTGCCCTGTCGGTTCTCCTGCCATGCGGAGGTGTTTTCGCTGAAAGAGAGCCGCTCCAGGCGCGTCATCCTGTTATTGTGCCAGCCGATCCAGGTTTTCAAGCGCTAAATCAAGCCGCCGTGAGTCATGTTCTTGCCGGCCCCGTTGAAATGAAACCGTGGGATATCAATCAAGATGGGATGGTTGATCTGGAGCACGATCTGCTAGCCGTATTGAACGATTTTGGCAAGAAAGGGGGAAATTTGCAAGCCGATGTTGATCCTAACGGCGTGGTTGACATCATGGACATTGTGTTAGTCGCGGGCCACCTGCCGCAAGAAACGGCAACAGCCATTGCTCATAGTCCGATGCAGGCGCAAGCGCCGGCCCCCTGGGATATCAATCAGGATTTCAAAGTGGATATCTTGGATTTAGTCTTCGTGGCTCAGCGGTTTGGAACGGCTAATTTTGCCGGTGTTGAAGATGTCAATGGGGATCGCGCGGTTGATATCGTCGATTTAGTTTTAGTGGCGCAGCATTTCGGAGAAGAAATCGAGCAGCCGGCCGTTCCGGTTGGAATCGCGGGGATCGGTGATTTTCGAGGAAACGCCATCGGTCCTTTTGGCGGCGCCAGCGCGGTCAACGGCAGGACCCCGGATGGAGCGGTTACAGTAGAGTTGAAGCTGGTCCGCAATGCCGGTTTCGCCAGTTGGGGGTATGATTTTGCTTCTTCTGTGAATGTGAAAGATAATATGTTGGTAATTTATGTGAAGGGGCCCGAGGGGGCCCAGATGCGGCTTCAGTTCCGGGATCAGGCATGGCACGACGCCGGACGATTCGGGCAGGTTCAGGCGAGGAGCGGGAATATTACTTTCGCCGGAGATTGGCAGAAGGTTGAGATTGATTTGAGCAAAATCACCGGTAACGGGATTGATTTCAGCCGGCTCAAACACATCGCTGTGGAATTTGGGTTGGCGGAGTTTAATAATAACCCGGGGATAACCCTACAAGTCGGTGATCCTGCAGATAGTAACAAACCGGCATTCTCTTTCTTTGAAAAGCAGACGATCCCGCAGATGCCGGCGAATCTAACCCCTGAAGCGGTTGCTAACTGGCTTAACAATTTAGCGGCGCAGAGCCGGACCGGAGTGCCGTTCAGTTTTCAAGTGCCTCCAGAGATAGCCGCTTCTCTTTGGCCAAACACCACCAACGAACACGAGCGGATGGTGCTTAAAGAAGGACTAGTGATTTATGACGGCGCCCTGGCAGAGATTTTGTGGTCTCTCATGGGAGATTCCAAGAGAGCGGGAATGTTGACAAACGCCATTTGGAAGGGAAACTTAGGGCAATTGGAATTAAGAGCTTACCACCGGGAGGGGGACGACAGCCATCCATTTATTTATAGCGATGATCCCAATGATATCTCCGGATTTGAAGAGGGGAAGCGGGGTTTTGTGTTTAAAACGACGAACGCAAACGGCGTGTTTAACGTGATTGATCCATTGACGGGACGGCAGTTGGATTGGAGCCAGTGGCAGCCGATTGCCGGGGAGAACGCTTGGGCTGGAGTCATAGCCCCTCTACAGGCGTATGCGAAGAAATATGGGGATACGCTCAATCAAGACGCTGTCGAACTGAAATTGGCTGAAGAAATTGCCAGGGCGGCAATGTTTTTACAGGCGGAAAACGGCGGGATCCGAATGGGCCCCCAGGGAATTTGGCATGACAGCGGAGATACCCATTGGTACTACAACGAACAATCCGTAGAGAATAATCTTTCTTGGTATTCGGCGTTCCGGATGCTCCATCAGGTGACTGGAGACCAAAAGTACAAGGATGCGATGACCCGATTAGAAGGATTTTTTAAGTCGGCTTTTGATCCGATGAATGGGACTTTTGCTCAAGGATTTCATTTTAACGGGACTCGATGGAATAAAAACGTCACTTTCGCGACGGATGTACAGACATGGGGTGTTCTGGCGCTCGGGGCGGAGTGGATAGATGCTCGATTCGGCGCGGGCGCGGCATTCCGGATGCTGGAGTCGGCTAAAAAAGAGGCGGGGGTTTTCGATTCGAAGACCGGGGCGCTCCGAGGCGTTGACTTTACCAATTACCGCAACCTCGGCCGCGCTCCAATGGTCAGCGTTGAATGGACGGCCGGGGCGATTATGGCGTTCCAGCAGGCGGCGCAGTATTACGCTGTGAGCAATCCGGTTTTTTCTCAAGGTTTAACTAAAGATGCCGACTCGATGTGGGACTACACGAAGAGTTTAGCGGTTGACATCAACGGGACGACTGCGTATCCTTACGCCACCGGCTCCGGTCCGACTCAAAACCGTCCTACCGGCCACGGGTGGTTCGCCCCGCCGCAGGAAGTGATGAGCACCGCTTCTTCGGTCTGGATGGCGCTGTTGGAACTTGGATTTAATCCCTTCGAACTCGGCGGGAAATAACTCCTTTACATCGAATCAGTTCTCTCCTATAATACATCTCCACGACGCGGGGTGGAGCAGCCTGGTAGCTCGTTGGGCTCATAACCCAAAGGTCGCTGGTTCAAATCCAGCCCCCGCTACCAAATACCGTGAAACGCATAAGGAGTTACTGATTCACGAAATCAGTAACTCCTTTTCTTTTGGTCGTTCTTTTAGTATAATTAACCTCCTTCATTGAAGAGGAGACTCGGTGATCCTACGTTATACCCTTCCCGAAATGGGGAGGATCTGGAGCGACAGCCATAAACTCCAGAAGATGCTTGAGATAGAACTTCTTTCCTGCGAGGGGGCCGCGAAAATCGGCCTGATCCCTCGGACGGTCCTTCCTAAGCTGAAGAAACTCCTGAAAATTGACCCCAAGAGAATCGCTGAAATTGAACAAAAAACACGCCACGATGTGGTGGCGTTTGTCTCTCATTTAGCCGAGCAGGCGGGCGAGGCGGGGAAGTATCTCCATTATGGGATGACCTCCAGTGACGTGCTGGATACGGCTCTGGGGTGCCAGATGACGGAAGCGGCCGATCTTTTAATCGCGCGCGCCGCCCATTTACGGAAAATTTTAGCCCACCAGGCAAAACGCCATGCGAAGATTGTCATGATGGGGCGTACTCACGGTGTTCACGCGGAGCCGACGACGCTCGGACTCAAATTAGCCCTCTGGTATGAAGAGGCCGGCAGGGATTTAGAGCGGCTTCAGGAGTGCCGGGAACGGGTCGCCGTCGGAAAAATCTCCGGCGCGGTCGG
>JACOVV010000031.1 GCA_016177145.1 Candidatus Omnitrophota bacterium
GTAGGGGCGGGTTTAAAACCCGCCCCTACTGGTTCCTGTTGTAATGTCTTTCGGATAGAACGGACAACGTCATCGTGAACCTGGCCCTCCTGCTGAAATTTCACTTCTCGCTTAGCCGGATGGACATTGACGTCCACGATTTTAGGGTCCACTTCCAGAAAAAGAAACAGCACGGGAAACTGCCTGCTCGGCAACAGCGTCTGATATCCTTCGACGGCGGCGTGGCTTAAACTTCGGTTGGTAACCGCCCTCCGGTTCACGAAATAATATTCCCCGCCGCGGTTGTTACGATAGAGTTCTGGACGGCAAATCCATCCTTTCACCGTTCCCCAGAGGCATTTCTCTTCGAGTGGAATCAACGCCTCGGAGATTTCCCGGCCAAAAAGAATTTGAATTCGTTCTTTCGGATCGGCCGTCACAGGGACTTCAAAAACCGCTTTCCCCTGGCGCCGAAACCGGAAATCGACGAACGGATGCGCCAGCGCCAATTGCGTGACAATTTGCGCCATATGCCCGAACTCCGTCACTTCGGATTTCATAAACTTCCGCCGGGCAGGGGTATTGTAGAACAGATCCCGGATTTCGATGAGGGTCCCTTGGGGAGCGCCTGTTTCAGAAAATTCTTTAACCTCTCCCCCTTCAATCATGATCCGGACCGCCGATGAGTCGCCCGCGGTTCGTGTGACCATGGTGACACGAGACACCGCCGCGATACTCGGCAGCGCTTCCCCCCGAAACCCCATCGTCTGAAGGTTCCAAAGGTCACCCATTTCTTTTATTTTACTGGTGGCATGGCGCAGGAATGCCAGTTTCGCGTCTTCGGCCGTCATCCCGCAGCCATTATCGGTCACCCGGATCAACCCGGCCCCGCTGGCGCTTACTTCAACGACCACCTGCGTGGCGCCGGCATCGATGGAGTTTTCCACTAATTCTTTCACCACGCTGGCAGGACGTTCAATCACCTCGCCGGCCGCGATTTTTCCGGCAATCTGCTCTGGCAGAACTCTAATTGATCCCATTGGAAATGTTTATTTTAACACCCATGCAGAGAATAAACAAGCGGCACGGCCGAAGGGCCGCGCCTCTACAATAATCCCATTAATTTCTTTAAGCGCGATTCCATTCTTCTTAATGGAACAATATCCCCTCTTTGGGAAGCTACCTTGATCCCCTCTTCATAGATTTTCTTCGCTTCTTCCCTCTGGCCGCACTGCTCCAGCGCCTGTCCCAGACTGGCATAGGAAGGAGAATGCCGCGAATCACGGAGAAGCGCCTGCTTTAAAACATCCACCGCTTCAATAAAACGTTTGGCATCCAGATAAACGCTCCCGAGGGTGAAATAGCCGAGGACATCTTTGGGATCGAACGCGATCGCTTTCTGGGCAGTTTGAATTCGCCGTTCGATTTGGCGTAATTCTTCTTCTGTTGTTTGTAGGGGCACGGCATGCCGTGCCCCTACATCGCCACTGGTCTTCTTCGTTTTCAATTCCGCTTTCCACGAAAGCCGACGCGCCTCGGCCTGCTCGGCCTCAGCTTCGTCAATAAGTCCTTTTTGCTGGTAGAAGCGCGAGAGGTTTGTGTGAGCCATGATATGATCTGGATCAGCCCGAGCGAGCCGCTTCATCGTCTGGATCGCTTCCTCTAACCGTCCCACATTGGCATAGAGAACACCCAGCGATTCCAAGATATCAGTATCATTTGGGTTGAATCGAACAGCTTCTTCAAGGAGAGAGATCGCTTTCTCTCTTTTTCCTTCGCGGAAAGCGATCATGGCTTGCTGGTAGAATTGTTTGGGGGAATTAGACATGGATTAAAACCCAAAACGTAGGGGGCAACCCTTGTGGTTGCCCTGTTTTATTCGGGTGGGCCCTCGGCTTCGCCGAGAGGCGAGCACAAGACCCGCCCCTACGTTATTCAATTCCTAATCGCTTCTTTCCTTCCGGCGTAATTCTCTCCGGCGTCCATGGAGGGTCCCAGACGACAGTCACTTTGACCTCTTTGACGTTCAGATGAGTGCGCACCATCTCTTCAATTTGAGAAGGAATCTGCTGAGCCGAAGGACATCCCTGAGTGGTTAATGACATCGTCACTTGCACCGCCTCTTTGGCGTCGTCAATTTGAATATTATAGATCAAGCCCAAATCATAGACATTCACCGGAATTTCCGGATCATAGCACTGCTTGATGACTTCAATCACTTCTTCCTGAGTTAGCATCGAAACTCCTCCCTTGAAGCGCTATTTTACCACTGAATTTTGTTTTTTATTATTTTATGCCATGCGCGGCGGCTTTGGCAATGGATTCAATCTCGGAAGGATCCACCGGACGGTTTCCCCAGTAGAACGGCGCCAGCTTAAAGCCATGGCGCTGGGCCAGTTGGCGGATTTCAACGATCTTCTCTTTGGTAATCAAACCCAACCCCTTACTGTAGCTTTCATACTTCTCCTCCAAAGCAAGTATGATGGATTCCGCGAAGCAGCCGTAAAGGGTTTTTGGCGAAGGAAGCCCGGTGTCAAACCCCATATCCAGCGGAGTTGGCGGTTCGGCCAGTCCTCCTGAAAAGATGAAGATATCTTTCCGGCTCACTGCCGAATAGGAGATATTCTTGGGATAGGCAACGTCACAGATAATCGTCCCTGGTTTAAAGTCATTGATGTCCACAATCGATGCGGAGACACTGGCGCAGGCAATGACTAAATCGGCTCCTTTAATCGCCTGCTTGTTATCGGTGGTAGTGGCGGCGACTACTTTTTCTTCGTCTTTTAACATCTGAGCCGCTTTGGCGAGTTTTTCTTCGTGCCGGCCTGTCAGTGTCAACGATTTTACCCGGGAAGCAAATATCCTGGCGCAGGCAAATCCAATGTTTCCCGTGCCGCCGATAATGGTAAGGTTGGATAGAGAAAGATCCTGTCCCATTAATTCTGCCGCCTTCTCCAACCCTTCGATCGCCAACGCGGCGGTATAGGTATTTCCTGTCGTGACCGGCACCTTGATCTCTTCGGATAATTCTTTCCCCAAGCGCTCGCCGACAATAGAAGTAAACCCGCCCAGTCCGACGATCCCGGCGCCAAAACGCTGAGCGACTTTGCAGGCCATCACGACTTTCGAGTAAATTTTCTGCAGGTCCACGTTCAGCATATCGGGGACAAAAGGGCAGATGAGGAACCAGCCGTGAGTCTCTTTCCCGGTCGCGGATTTAAAACTTTGCACGTCGTACATCTTATAAGGAGGAACTAGATCATAGATTTTCGCGAGAAAATCCTGCGAAGGGATTTTGAAATGAGGATCCAACAGCTTCAGATATCTGACCAGATGGTTGACGTTATAGGGATGCCCTAAAATCACGAATCCCCCGACTCGAGCCGGACTCCCTTTCTTCAACTCCTCATACGGCCGCGTCAACAGCCGATTTTCGATACACTCCAGCATAGAGATAAAATTACGGGTGATTTTTTCTCTGAAAGCTTCTCCGATCAGCTTCTCGACTTCCGGAACTCCAATCCTCAGTGAAAGCTCCAATTCCACTTCCGTTCCTTCGGGATGATCTTTCAAAACCCAGCGTCCTCCCAGCTCCTTGAGATCCCCCTCTATTAACCGGAATAAAATAGTGGAATGGTTGATGACGAAGATATCCTCTTCGGTCCATTGAATGGGGAGCCCCTCTACTTCAACCCGCCAACGGGTTTTGACTCCTTCCTTGGTCTTGCCGACAAGCTGGCATTCTTTAACGTTCGGCATGTATTGTGGAAAATCAGAGAGGCGCATTAACATCCTCAGCACCTTCCAACGGCGGGCCGGAATGACTCTTGAGATCTTGATTTCGATCAGCGGGCTTGTGTAAGACACAGCTTCCTCCCCCTTTGTCCTGCTCTGGTAATTTCTAAGATCAAGTTTACCCTGCGTTATGGGGGTTGTCAAACGA
>JACOVV010000040.1 GCA_016177145.1 Candidatus Omnitrophota bacterium
ATAGTGAATCGTAAAGAAACAGAGCAAGGTCCCGAATCCCGAATCACGATACACGATCCACGATTTTCTCGGGCGGAGGTGCGCCTCATTAGATCGTCATTGCGAAGCAATGATCGGGGCGTAGCTGAAGCAATCTCACAACCGGGATTGCTTCGACAAGGCTTGGGAATGCCGTCTCGCAATGACGGTATTGACGCGAGGGCAGGGCGGCGAACCAAAGCATTGCCCAGTACTTTGGCGCAAAGCGCCAAACGTGCGGAGGTGCGGTCTGCAGAAATGCCTTCGGCGGCCGCGAATCAGACTGTTGATCAAATATCGAGTGCGGGGAAGATGGATCCAACCGCGTTGTTCCGGCGCTTGCAGCGGAAGAAAGGTCTGCTTTCTCGGCATGATAACGATACATCGGCCGCGATTCTCAAACGATTCGTTAAGACTAAGGGATCCAGACGTCGCGTTAAACAAGCCGGCGGTAACATTCTTTTGGTGTACCCAAATGCAGTGGCCGCCTACATCATTTTGCACGAGCGTTTGCAGGAACAACTTGGGGATGAGGAAGAACGGTTGGATAGAAGAACGAAGCGGTTACTGAATCTTATGGCCAAGTCATGGGTGAAATTTGTCAAGCTTGGAAAAGCAAAAAGCATTCGCATGGCGGATTATCTCGGAGGAGGAATTACTGAGAAGCACGGGGATTTCATTTTCAGACTTTGGCTTGAAGGGTACACGAAGTTTGAGCGGCATCTGGGCCCTCATTGGGATGATACGGGGGAGAAGATAGAGAATGTTGCGCTTGCAAGAAGGCTGCAGGGGTTGCCGCTTTTATTTAACCAACCGCTTCGCAAATTGCTTTGGCAGCAGTCGATTCTTTACTTTATTTTTTCGGGAATTCTTGCTTCGTTCACGGCAATCGTCTTGGGGTTGTTTATTCCGTACTCGTCGTCTGGCTTGACCTTGGGACAGATCTATATGTTGCGGCAAGCCGTTTATTACTTGGTGGTCGGGACAGGGGCCGCGTTGTTTTTCTGGTGGTTTGATCAAGCTCACTCTTATCTCGATCTAAGCTTTCGATCCCCGGACAAAGGCGCGCGGAAACAGGACTTTGCGAGTAGGGCCGAAGCGCTCAAGCAAGCAGCAGTGAAGCGTCTATCCAAACGAGGTCCGCGGTTCTGGCTTGCTCTGAAGTGGGCAGGGTTAACGGGGGTGATGATTCTTTTTTTGATCTTCTATTTTGATATTGCCAAAAGGTTTGTGGCTAACCTGGTAACGGCTTGGGCCGTTGGTTTATTAATATTTGTTGCCATGGGGTATTTCTTTATCACCTGGAGCATCAAGCTTTTCGCCGAGGGAAAGCCGGATTTTGTTGTGAGCAGAGAAGAGCTCGACATGGCTGACGAGCGGCTTTTTTCACCCGACGTGCTCCGGTTCCTTAAGTCCGAGCGCGCGGAGGTGCGGGAAGACCAAAGTTTAGGAGATAACTTTCAAAAGGCAATAACCTTACTGACAGAAATTGTAGGAAACGTAAACTCTTTTTTGGAGTACCAGGAACACCTCAAAAAGAGTGTGCGTATACATTTTGTAGGTGGGTTTGGACATATCTTTAGCGAGCCGCTTACCCCGATGGATGCCATGCTCAGAGGTGCTCAGCGTAATGGGGAGATTACTCAAGCGAAGGCCACGCTCATCAGGCAATGGTTGAGCAATATGGTTATGATTGCGAATCTTTATTCAGACCCATCGGAAAAGATGAAACTTGAAGCGGAAGCCCAAGCGACGATTCGATCGTTTAAAGCTCAGGACCGCGGGGAAGTCAGTCCTGCGGGGTTCTCGGTTAACAGTTTCGTTTTGAACGGTGGTTTAACACCTGATTTTTTCGACGCGATGGCACAATTCAGAAATGTTTTTAAACCCAAAGCGCAAGAGTTACAAAAAATTATTGTACAGTTGTCCCGCCGAGCGGAGGTGCGCATGGTGCCAAGCAATGAAGAGAACAAAGACCGCGCGCGGTTGGCAGCCAATAAGGCGGCTGCGACGACCCCACCAAAATTTCCCAATCCTTCTCCTGTCCTCAATATTCTTGAAGATCCATCCTTTGAAGAAGAGCTTACTTTTTACGATATATTTAGACGTCCCCGCAGCAGGTATTTAGGGACACCGGCCTTCGCGCCAAAAACGCTGCTTGTTTATGGAGGTTTAGGAGCTGTGATCCCTCGGTTTTATCAACTTTACACGGATATATTTGCCGCGGATTACAATGTTCAGCTTGTGGCCGTGGACATTCTTCCGGAAAAGGACGCATGGGATAAGATCAAAAGAGAGAAATTACCCTATCAATCATACATCCAAGTCTCGCCTCATAAAACCATTGATCAAAATGGAGAAGGTCTTGAGAAGGCTTTGAGTCTCAAGCCCTCAGGTGTTCTTATTGTTACCAGACCGGACACACATCTCGATATTATTCAGTGGGCTGTGGACCATCATTTGAAGGTTTTTGTCGAGAAACCTCCTGTCTTGCCCAGGCAGGTGCCAGAGTTGAAGAGGATATATGCCGCCAATAAGCAAAACATTTTGTTCGTCGATTTCTTCTTAGATAACCCAGCCATGCACAAAGCACTGGGGCAGCTCCATCCCGCGAATATAGGTGAAATCAGAGCGATTCGGGGGAAGATGCTCGAAGCCAATCCCATTGAAAAAGGCCGTGACTGGTTGGTGAACCCAACGATTAGCGGCGGTGGGATGGGAATGGATATGCTGGTCCATTTGATCGCCGGTGGAGAGCTGATCTTGGACCGTTATGGGAAGACTTTCAAGAGCTTTCAGTTAAATCCCGCGAGGACCTTTTTTTCTCGATATGAAGGTGCAACTGAGGGAACGGAGACTTATGCGCATCTGAATGGAAAGGTGGGTGATATAGAGATTGATTTCGAGGCCGGCAAGGGCGTTCATACTTCCACTTATTACCTCTTAGTTGAAGGCGGCCGAGGTACTTTTAGAATCGATCTCGGAACCGATTCTACCAATTCCTTCGTTGAATTTGATAATGGCAGTTCATTTATTCACCTCAATTACAATGATAAGGATATTGGTTATCTGGCGACGACGCTCAAAATGTTTAGAAGTCTTCAAGGTGTCTCGACGGTTAGCCAAGCCGAGCGTGATTTCCGTGAGAGAGCCACAACAGTGTCTGTGACGATTTTGGATCAAGCCCAAAAAGCTATCGGTGATGTTTATACGTCTTATGTGGTCGGGGAAGATCCCAATACAGCGCCAGGTAGAACTCGCCTGGCTGGCGCGCGGCCGGTAGAAC
>JACOVV010000038.1 GCA_016177145.1 Candidatus Omnitrophota bacterium
CTTCGGAATTCTTCTCGGCTTTTGATCAAAGTTGTGATATTGGCTGAGGGTTCCTTAAGTTCCCCTTGAAAAAGTCCGAATATTTTACCCAGTTTTTTTATCTCTTGTTCCACACCAATAGCCTCTTCGGCATTGGCTTTGGCAAGAGAAATATTGCCGAGTTTAAGCAATTCGAATAAAGTAGCCAGCGCGACGGGGGTATTAAAATCATCATCCATCGCCTCTTCAAATTGGATTCTTTTTTCTTGTATTTCACTAGTAATCCGCGCTGTTCTTTTGTTGTCTCTCCTCTCGGTTTCACATTTCATAAAGAACGTTTCGAAAGTAAGTCTATTGTTCTTTGCGATCTTCATTTTTTCTTTACCAAAATCTATTGGGCTCCGATAGTGGCTTTGCAGAAAAAATAATTTTAAATCGTCAGGTTCATAACCCTGGGCAAGAACATCTTCTGTTCCCACCACATTCCCCACCGACTTCGACATCTTCTGGCCTTCGACGGTAAGGAGCCCATTGTGAAGCCAGTAGTTGGCGAATGGTTTCTCCCAGCAAGCTTCGGATTGCGCGATTTCGTTTTCGTGATGCGGGAAAACCAGATCCATCCCGCCGCCGTGGATATCGAGTGTCTCGCCGAACTGGCTCTGGCTCATGACGGAACACTCGATGTGCCAGCCGGGGCGCCCCGGCCCCCAGGGGCTTGGCCAGGAGGGTTCTTCCGGCTTTGCGCTCTTCCAGAGGGCGAAATCGAGCGCATCCCTCTTACCATGTCCCTCTTCTACTCGGTGAGATTTCAGCAACTGTTCCGGACTTTGATGAGACAATTTTCCGTACTTCTTGAAATCGTTGACTGAGAAATAGACGCTCCCTTCCGCCGCGTAAGCGATTCCTTTCCGGATCAATTCTCCAATCATCTGGATCATCTTCGGAATTTGCTGGGTGGCTCTCGGTTCTTCATCAGGAGGATCAATTCCAAGGTCTTCTAATGCCTGGTGATAAGCGTTCGTGTATTTTAGGGCGATTTCTTCACATGCCCGTTTGAGATCTTCCGGCCTTTCACTTGTAACTTGTGACTTGTGACTTGTGACTTCATTTTCGCACGCCTTCTCAATAATCTTGTCATCTACGTCTGTAATATTACGGATAAACTTTACTGAGTGGCCGCGGTATTGGAGATACTTTCGGATGACGTCAAAAACAAACGCCCCACGGATATGCCCGATATGGGGATTATCATACACGGTGGGGCCGCAGACATACATTCGCGCCTGCGGAGGGTGGACCGGTTCAAAGGGTTCTTTCCGGCCAGTGAGTGTGTTCGTAATGACAAGAGACATTACTCTTCTTCTAGGTCCTTCTTCTCTCCCGTTTTCTGACGCCATTTTTCCAACTCTTCCTCGAGGTGTTCCATGTGGCGCTGAAGCTGTTCCAACGATTGCGCGAGCGGGTCCGGAAGTCCGGAGTGATCTAACGTGATCGTCGATAATCTTCTCCCCTGGCGATGGGAAACTCTCCCCGGGATGCCGACTACGGTGGAATTGGGAGGGACATCGCGAACGACAACAGCATTGGCTCCGATCAACACGTTGTTTCCGATGCGGATGTTCCCTAAAATCTTCGCTCCCGCTCCAATGACAATGTTATCCCCGAGCGTCGGATGCCGCTTCCCTTTTTCTTTTCCAGTCCCTCCTAAAGTGACTCCCTGATACAAAGTGACATTCTTCCCCAATACCGCGGTTTCTCCAATGACAACTCCCATTCCATGGTCAATGAAGCATCCTCTCCCGACAACGGCTCCGGGATGGATTTCAATCCCAGTGAAAAACCGCACCCATTGCGAAATAAAACGGGGCAGGATGGGAATCCGCCAAAGGTAAAGCTGGCGGTTCAAATGATGCCACATCAAAGAGTGAAGTCCCGAATAACTGAGCAGGACTTCGACCGTATTCGTCGCGGCGGGATCTCGTTCAAAACAGGCGTCGATTTCGGGACGAAAATAACCGGCTAAAAGAGCCAAAAACCCGATGAACAGCAACAGCAGAAAAAATGTCATGTTAATCCTTCGCTTTCTTGACAAGAGCAACGGCCCAAGCGGCAACCGCTTTTTTACTGCCGACGGCGTCAAGCCCTTCGTTCGTTTTCGCCTTGACGCCTACCCGTTCCTTTGGAATTTTCAGCAGGAGCGCCAAATTCTCCTGTATCCTGCGGCGGTATTCTAACAGCCGCGGCGTCTGCGCCATGATGATCGTGTCTATTTGGACCGCTTTAAGTCCGCGGCGACGGAGCTGACCGACCACTTCTTTCAAAAACCAAGCGCTCTCTCTGGCGCGGAATTTCGCTTCGGTGTCAGGGAAATAGGTCCCCATGTCTCCCGCTCCAGCGGCCCCCAAAATCGAATCGCAAATCGCGTGAATCAACGCGTCCGCGTCGGAATGTCCCACCAACTGAAACTGGCAGGGAATCAAAACACCCCCCAGCCGGACCCCTTTGCCTTTTTTAAGGCGATGAATATCGTAACCAATGCCCACGCGAATATTCATAATAATCCCATACCGTACGTCATTGCGGGCCAAGCCCGCTTCACTTGCGCAATCATGACGGCCTCTTCCTCTTTTTTAAAATTGCCTCCGCTAATAATAAATCCTCCGGTGTTGTGATTTTGATATTTTCCGGGTTTCCTTCAATGATTTTCACTTTAACCCCTAATCGCTCCACCAATGAAGCTTCGTCGGTACCGCTGTACCCTTTGGCAAGCGCCCGCTCATACGCTTGCAGTAGAATATCCCGCCGGAACACTTGCGGGGTCAAAACGGCGCGGAGCCGGCACCGATCCAGTGTCTTCTTCACCCAATTATCTTCATCCACTCTTTTGGTCGTGTCCTTTGGGATGATCCCGGGGCAAACCGCCCCGTCTCGCCGCGCCGACTGAATTAACCTGGAGACCTCTTTTGAGGTGACCAACGGCCTTGCCGCGTCATGGACAAGCGCCCATTGGGTCCTCTGATCCAGAGAAGATAAACCCGCATAGACAGATTCCATGCGGGTAGCCCCTCCCCTAACCACCGCGGCGACACGTTCAATCCGGTAACGTTCCAAAATTTCCCTGCGGACCCTTTTTTGCCATCGACGGCTAACGACTAAAACAATGGAATCGATTTCCTTGACCGATTCTAAAGCGCGCAGGGTTTGAACCACCATAGGGATACCTGCCAATAATACGTACGGCTTTTCGATTTTAGAACCCAGCCGTTCCCCACTGCCGGCCGCTGGTACGATGGCTTGAATCACCCCACCACCTCTTGATTAAACTTTCTCGGTAGCCTGCTGCTGGGATGCCAGCTTCGCGAAAATCATTCGCCCTGCCGCCGTCTGTATGACACTGGTCACTTCCACTTCGACTTTTTGTCCTATCAAACGCCGAGCCCCTTCGACGACAACCATGGTCCCATCATCCAAGTAGGCAACGGCTTGGTTGTATTCTTTGCCTTCTTTAACCAAACGAACATCCATCACCTCGCCCGGAAGGACAACGGGCTTCAAAGCGTTCGCCAGTTCATTAATGTTGAGAACCGTTACTCCCTGGAGCTCCGCGACTTTATTCAGATTATAGTCATTGGTGAAAATCTTTGCCTGTATTTTTTTCGCCAGCTTGACTAATTTGGCGTCCACCTCATGGACCTCAGGGAAATCCTCATCGTGAATCCGCACGTCCAGATTGCTGCTCTTTTGGATCTTATTTAAAGCGTCCAGCCCCCGCCGTCCCCTGTTTCTTTTGAGAGAATCCTGGGAATCGGCTATCTGTTGAAGTTCTCTGAGCACAAACCGGGGAATCACGAATTTGCTGTCGATAAAGCTTGTTTTAGCGATATCGGCAATTCTTCCGTCGATAATCACGCTGGTATCCAACAATACAAACTCCTCGCTCTTTCCCTGTTGTTCAAACTTGACATAAGGAATAATAACGCTGAATTCGTCTTTACTCCGGAGCGCCATCATCATCCCCAAGTAACAAAATACGATCGTAAAAGCCAACTGCACGGATTGTCCCACCATATCCGACATCGGCACCAGCAAAAACACGCCGGTGACTATCTTTGCCATGATAAGGCCGAATAACAGCCCGAACACCGCCGCTGAGAGCCCTCGGACATAGATCGGACGCAGCAAGACCTCCACCCCGGCAATAACAACCCCGGTCCCCAGGCCTATGGCCGCCCCGGTCCACGCAGTACTCACGTCTAAATTGGATATAGAAAGTCCTAATTGATATCCCGCCACTCCACTCATCGCGATAAAAAACAAGCGGATAAAAATAAATGTCATAGCGATCCCCCTTTACTCACTTTTTCTTTTCCTTCGGTTTTTGAAGCAATTTCCAGGGATTGGCCTTTAGGTCTCCCGTCAACTCTTCCAGGTTTTTATGAACGTCTTCCTCATAAACAAGTTTCCCCAGAGTTCCCTGGCCGCTTTGCACCTGAGATAGAATCTGTTTTGCTGAATGGCTGGCGTCCGCGATATTGGCAACCGCCTGTTTCAACGAATCCTGCAGGCGTGGGTCTCCAATGGCGCTATTAATATGCTCCATCGCCTGATCTAACTTTGCCGCGACCGCGTAGATCCTGTCAGCGATGGCTTCGGTGGGGAGAGGGTCTTTTCCCCGGATTTGGCCGCCGTCTTTGATCAACGGGGCGCTTGGACTGCCCGGCGTGATTTCAACATATTTCTCGCCCAGCAAACCAAGGGTGTTGATGGAGACAATGGAATCCTCAGGAATAGCCACGCGCTGCTGCACCCACAGCGACAACTCCACCGATCCCTGCTCGTCTTGAGTATCGGGAAGGATTCGAATTTCCTTCACCTCCCCCGCGGTAACGCCGGCAAACCGAACCGGAGCGGACTCTTCGACTCCATTGATATACTTAAAATAGGCCTTAACGGAATACCCTGGGTTCCAGAAATAAAAATCGCCGATGGAAAAAACGATGCTAAAGAGTATCAGCATGCCTATAAACACAAAAATGCCCACTTTGACTTCTATATTTTCCCTCTGCATCAGTCGTCTCCCCTTTCTTTCCTTCTCATAAAGCGAGTCCCCCCGCTTCAGTAATCGGACCGACGGCGGCGCCGGTGATAAATTGATGCACGATCGGATTTTTCGTGTGGCGGACCTGGTCGGGCATCCCAACCTCGATGATCTTTCCCGCGTAAAGCATGGCGATGCGGCTCGCGACCTTATAAGCGCTCACCATATCATGCGTCACCACAATAGACGTTACGCGAAGCTTATCGTGTAAATCAACGATCAAATCCGTGATGGCGTCCGCCGTGATCGGATCCAGTCCGGTCGTAGGTTCGTCATAAAAAAGAATCTGCGGATTCATGCAGATCGCCCTGGCTAAACCTACCCGTTTGCGCATCCCTCCGCTGAGTTCAGCCGGTTTCATTTCTTCGATTCCTTTGAGCCCCACAAGAGACAGGCATTCCTTGACTCGGCCGCGGATTTCTTTTTCGCTCATCGACGTATGCTGGAGTAACGCGAACCCGACATTCTCCCAAACAGTCAGCGAGTCAAAGAGAGCCGCGCCTTGAAACAACATCCCAAATTTCATTCTGATCTGGTCTAACTCCGAGCTTTTTCTGACAGAAGAGATATCCACGCTATCCACTAAAACCTGTCCTGAATCCGGCTGAAGCAATCCAACGATGTGTTTCAACAGAACGCTCTTACCGGCTCCGGATCTGCCGATAACCACCAGCGTCTCACCGGTTTCAACGGTCAGATTGAGGTTATGGAAAACCCGCCGCGCGCCAAATGATTTACAGAGATTAATAA
>JACOVV010000033.1 GCA_016177145.1 Candidatus Omnitrophota bacterium
GCACAGGGGCCTGCCCCTACATCATCGTTATCATCCAATATCATTGTAGGGGCGACCTCCTGTGGTCGCCCCGAAACAATTTTAACACCCTGGCGGTTTCGGGAATCCGAAGAAAAAAAGAAGCCGCGAGAAAGAAGATGACACTGCACAAAATGGGGACGACTACTTGAACCCAAAGAGAATAACTGCCGCATAAACTCCAGACCCAAAGACACCCTATCCCCATCAAAATCGAGGCGGCTATCACTCGCCACAGAGAATTGAATAGTTCCGTCATGTCCAACGCCCCGATCCGGCGTAACAGTAATACCAGGAGAACGGTTAAATTGACAAAGCTTGAAATCGCCGTTGCCAGCGCGATCCCCGATTCTTTCATCGGCCACATCAAAATCAGATTCAAAACCAGGTTTAAAGTAAATCCAACAGCACCCACTTTCACCGGCGTCCGCGTATCCTTGAGCGAGTAAAAAGCGCTGGTCACGACCTTGATTCCGGAGTAAGCCAAAAGGCCAAGCGCGTAATACATTAGAACATTCGCCACCCGGGCAGTGGATGCCGCGGTGAACTGGTTTCTTTCAAATAAGAGGCGGACGATCGGTTCTCTTAAGAAAATCAGCCCCACAGATGAGGGAATAACGATGAAGGCAAGGACGCGCAGGGAAAATCCGAGGGTATCCCGGAACTGGTCCATTCTTTCCTGCGCCGCCTGCGAAGAGAATGTCGGCAATACGGCTGTTCCCATCGCAGCGGCAAAAATTCCCAATGGGAATTGCATCAGACGATTGGCATACCATAAAGAAGAGGTCGCCCCTTCACCGAGAAAATATCCCAAATACAAATCCACTGTCATACTGAGTTGGGTGACTGCCAATCCGAATAAACTCGGCGCCAACAGTCTGCCGACTTCTCGGACTCCTTGGTGCCGGAAATCAATCCGCCATTCTAACCGAGGCCTCAGTTTCCACAGAGAAGGAATTTGTATCACGACCTGCATCAGACCCCCGATGAGAATCCCGCCGACCAATCCATAGATCTGCGTCTTGAGATCGGTCCCCAACCAGTAACAAATCCAGATAGGAGCAAGAATCCATCCGATATTCAAAAAAGCGGGGGCCAAAGCGGGTGTCCAAAAACGGTGGAATGAATTTAAGATTCCCATGGCCCAGGCTGTCCACGCGACCAAAAGAAGAAAAGGAAGGAAATACCGCAACAAGTCCACCATGAGGGCGACCTTCGGGTCTAGTGGAAGAACCGTTAGAAAAGTCAATATCCCCCATCCTGCTCCCATCAGAACCAGGCAAAGTAAGGTTACCAGCGTCCCTACCACGCTGGCAAAACGCCAGAGTTCTTCAGGAGTCGATCTCTGCCGGTATTGCGTGAAAACGGGTATAAAAGAACTGGAGAGGGCCCCTTCTCCGAGCAGACGCTTCAAAAGATTGGGCACCATGAAAGCCATTAAAAAAGCGTCATAGACCCAACTGGTGCCGAAAATTTTCGCGGTGAGGATGTCCCTGATCATCCCCAGGATCCGGGATAAAAATGTGGCAAACCCGATGAGTCCCGCTGAGCGGACAAGGGAACGGTTAGAACTCATAGCGGCAGTATACCTTATTTTAAGCGGCGGAAGCGATGGAATCTTTTGAATCTCCCATCATTTTGGAGAATGCACGCACCACGACGGGATCGAAATGAGTCCCCGTTTCGTTATAGATGAGCTCCATCGCAACATGATGGGGAAGCGCCTTGCGGTAAGGCCGATCCGTGGTTAAAGCGTCATAGACGTCCGCGACTGCCAGGATCCGCGCCCCGATAGGAATGCCGTCTCCCTTGAGATGGTCAGGGTAGCCGCTTCCATCGAACCATTCTTGATGATGCCGGACCATGGCGCGCAATTCCTTGAACGAACTCAGCGGAGCGATAATATTCTCTCCGATGATCGTGTGTTCTTTCATCACTTCCATTTCCTCAGCGGAAAGTCTGTCGGGTTTCAAAAGGATGTTATCCGGGATAGCAATTTTACCCAAGTCGTGCAGGAAAGCTCCATCTTTGAATAACTGGATTGTTCTCTCATCAAAACCGATCAGCCGCGCCAAACGCCCCACATAATCCGAAACTCTTTTTAGATGTCCCCGCGTGTAGGCATCCTTCGCTTCCACGGCCATTGCCAACGCGGAGATCGTTTCGAAGTATACTTTTTCCGCGTCCGCATTTAAACGGGCGTTTTCAATAGCCACAGCCACCTGGTCAGCGACATTCTCCAGCAAGAGCTGTTCGTCATTATTAAAACCTTCATTCTGCTTTTTGTTGATCACAGCCACCAATCCCAACACCCTTCCCTGATAACGGAGCGGCACACAAAGAAGCGAACGGTAAGAAACCCCTATCTCATTGGCATCAAATTGATAATCGGGCATTGAACTGGCGACCATCAGCGGTTTTCCTTTCTCTACCACCCATCCAAACGCCCCTTCTCCTTTTCGAAGCGTGAGCCCGGAAAGGAATTCTTCCTGAATTCCGTAAGCCAATTTTGTTTTGATACGGCTCTCCCCGATTTCCGCCAGCATGAGAACGCCGCTTTCCGCGTCCAGAGCGGTCACCATGCTTTCGATGACCAGCATCATTAGCTGATCGATCTTTTCCGTTGTGGTAATCGCTTCTCCCACTTTGCGGAACAGATTCTGAATCAATCTTTTCGATTGCTCCAACGCTGTGATCTTCTGTTCCAGATCTTGAGTGACCCGGTTAAATGTTTTTGCCAATTCGTTGA
>JACOVV010000049.1 GCA_016177145.1 Candidatus Omnitrophota bacterium
AGTGGAAAGTGGAAAGTGGAGAGTGGGTTCCAGGAGGAGTGACGGCGCCGAAAGGATTTCAAGCTGCCGGCATTGCTTGCGGGATTAAGAAGCGGAAGAAAGACCTTGCGCTGATTTATTCAAAGGGGCCGGCTGTAGCGGCAGGAGTGTTTACCGCCAACCGCCTTCAGGCGGCTCCTGTTCTTGTCACTAAAGAACATATCCGGTCCGGCACGGTCAGGGCTGTCATCGCTAACAGCGGCAATGCCAACTGCGCGACAGGTCAAAGAGGATTGAAAGACGCCGCTCAGATGGCTTCGGACTGCGCGTCGGTGTTAGGAATTAAACCCAAAGAGGTCTTAGTGGCGTCTACCGGAGTGATCGGCCGGTTTCTCCCAATGGAACTCATGCGCCAGGGGATTGAGACGGTGGCAGAACAATTAAGCGGTTCAGGAAGCCGTGGGGCGGCTGAAGCGATTCTAACGACAGATCACACGGTGAAGGAAACGGCGGTTCAGTTTTCGGTGGGAGGCCATCAAGTTTGTTTGGGAGGAATTGCCAAAGGGGCCGGCATGATCGCTCCTGAAATGGCCACGATGCTCTGCTTCATCACGACCGACGCGAAGGTCAGCAAACCGGTGCTGCAGAAAGCCCTCAACCAAGTGACGGAAACGACTTTTAACGCGGTCACCATTGACGGAGAGATGAGTACTAACGATATGGTCTTGGTTCTGGCCAATGGAAAGGCGGGAAATCCGATGATCCAGTTTGGAAGCGCCGCTTACCGGGAGTTTACGGCGGGCTTAGAGAAAGTTATGGAAGAGCTGGCTAAGATGATGGTGAGAGATGGCGAGGGGGCGACGAAGTTCGTCGAGATCAATGTCACCGGCGCCAAAAAAAGAGAGGACGCGAAAAAAGTGGCTCAGCGGATCGCGAATTCCCTGCTGGTGAAAACCATGTTGCATGGCGCCGACCCCAATTGGGGAAGAATCGCCGCCTGCGTTGGATCCAGCGGAACCGCTGTGCGGATGAACCGGGTGGAAATAACGATCGGGACTATTCTGGTGTTTCTGAAGGGGGAGCCGGTAGAGCATAACCGTGAGGAATTAAAGGACATCTTGCGCGGTCCGGAAATTCAAATCGGAGTGGATTTAGGGGAAGGAAAATCGCATTTTAGGATTTGGACAACGGATCTCTCGGCGGATTACGTGAAGATTAACGCGGGGTATACCAGCTAATCATGGACGAATTCATTCGCAAGGCCGATGTCTTAATTGAGGCGCTTCCCTATATTAAAGAATTCCGCGGGAAAATCAGTGTGATCAAGTTTGGCGGCAGCGCCATGGGGGATGAAAAACTGGTTCGCGGCGTCATCGAGGATATCGTTTTCATGAGTTATGTCGGGATGAAACCGGTCATCGTTCATGGGGGCGGGCCTATGATCAGCGCGCGAATGAAAGAAAGAGGTAAAGTTCCTCATTTTGTGGATGGGATTCGAGTGACGGATGAAGAAACCATTCACATCGTCGATGCTAGTTTGGCTGAAGTTAACAGATCACTGGTTCAGCAGATTGAACAACTAGGGGGAAAGGCCGAGGGGTTGCATGGCAGAAAAGCGGATGTGGTCCGAGTGAGAAAAATGGCCGCCCGTGAAGATATTGGATACGTCGGAGAAATTACGCTGGTTCGGCCGGCCCCCATTCTGAAAGTCCTGGAAGCGGGACGAATTCCCGTGATTTCACCCATGGGCATCGGCAATGACAATCATCTTTACAACGTCAATGGGGATCAGGTATCCAGCTGGACGGCGGCCCGTTTGGAAGCTCATAAGCTGGTTTTGATGACTTCGGTAGGGGGTATTTTGAAGGATGAGAAGGACACGAAGAGTTTGGTTTCCACTCTTAATACGAATCAGGTGAAGGAACTCATGGGATCCAGCGTCATTACGGGAGGGATGATCCCGAAGGCCAATGCTTGTCTGGAAGCCCTTGAAAAGGGGGTCAGGAAAACGCATATCATCAGCGTTAACGTTCCACATGCGCTGCTTCTTGAGATTTTTACCGATAAAGGGATTGGCACGGAAATCATAAAAGACAGGGTACATGACAAATAAACAAATTCGCCAAAAATACGGGAAATACGTTCTTCCCAATTATTCAAAAACCGGCATCGCGTTTGTCCGGGGATCGGGTTCCTGGCTTTGGGACGCCGACGGAAACAAGTATCTCGATTTCTTCCCCGGCTGGGGAGTCAATGGCTTGGGGCACTGTCATCCCAAAGTGGTGAGCGCGATTCGGGAGCAGGCGGGAAGACTGCTGCATGTTGCCAACAATTACGATCATCCCTGGCAGGCGGATCTGGCGGAGAAAATTTCCAAAGCTTCTTTTGGGGGGCTGGTTTATTTTTGCAACAGCGGCGCCGAAGCGATTGAGAGCGCCATTAAGTTGGCACGGCGGTGGGGGAACGCGGAAGGGCGGTATGAAGTAATCGCCATGAAGAATTCTTTTCACGGCCGGACCCTAGCCGCTGTCACCGCGACCGGCCAGGACAAATATCACGAAGGGTTCGCGCCGCTCGTCGATGGGTTTTCCCATGTTCCTTTCAACGATCTGGAAGCGGTCCGGGGAGCGATTACGGCCAAGACGGCCGCGATTTTAGTGGAACCGATTCAGGGGGAAGGCGGCATCCACGCGGCGACTCCGGAATTCATGAAGGGATTGCGGAACTTATGCGACCAGCGTCGTCTATTGTTGATCCTGGACGAAGTCCAGACCGGAATGGGACGGACCGGGAAAATGTTTTGTTACCAGCACTACGGAATCCAACCGGATGTGATGACACTGGCGAAATCATTGGGGGGCGGGGTTCCGATCGGGGCCATGGTGGCGGATCGAAAATTAAATAACGTTTTGGTTCCAGGGACGCACGCGACTACTTTCGGCGGCGGAGCGTTAGTAACGCGGGCTGGGCTGGCTGTCTTTGACGTAATTCGAAAAGGGAAATTAGTCCAGAGAGCGGCGAGGATGGGCGATTATTTGAAGAAGCGTTTAGAGCGGATGGCCGGGAAATATTTGGTCATTCATGAGATCAGGGGAAAAGGACTGATGGTTGGAGTGGAATTGGCCCATCCCGGAAAAGAGATTGTTGCCGAATGTTTAAAGAGAAAACTGTTGATTAACTGTACACAGGAAAAAGTGCTGAGGATTATGCCCGCTTTGACGGTGACTTCGTCCGAACTGGATCAAGGGTTAGAAATCCTGGAAGGAGTGCTGGCGGTCACATGAGAACCAAAGATCTGCTTAATTTAGATAGTTTGGATCGGCCGGAGATCGAGGAGATTTTTGATTTAACGGCCCAAATCAAGAAAGAGCCAAAGCAGTATCGCCAGGTCCTCTCGGGAAAGGCGGTCGGCTTGGTGTTTCAGAAACCGTCCACGCGGACACGGCTTTCTTTTGAGGTTGGGATGTTTCAACTGGGCGGGAACGCTGTTTATCTGGGGCCTGAAGATATCCACCTGGGAGTCCGGGAAGATATTCGGGATCTCGCGAGGACTTTATCGAGATATCTTGACGGGATCGTGGCCAGGACCTACGCTCAGGAAGACGCGGAGAATTTGGCGAAGTATTCTTCCATCCCCGTGATCAACGGGCTCAGTAACTCTTATCATCCTTGCCAGGCGTTGAGTGACTTGTTCACGATAAAAGAGCGGTTCTCCTCGCTTGATTCTCTGATCGTCGCTTATGTCGGCGATGGAAATAATGTTTTGCATTCTCTGATTCAGATTTGCGCTTTAATGGGAGTCTCTTTAAAAATCGCGGTCCCCAAGGGATATGAACCGGACCCTGAGGTTTTGCGCTGGGCGATGTCTCGTTCATCGAAGATCAGCGTCTATCACGATCCCAAGCAGGCGGTTAAAGGATCGGATGTCGTCTATACCGATGTCTGGACCAGCATGGGGCAGGAAAAAGAGGCGAAAGAAAGAAAAAAGGCGTTCGAAAAGTTTCAAGTCAATCGGCAGTTGACCGCTTTGGCAAAACCAGAACATGGGGTGATGCACTGCCTGCCGGCGCACCGGGGAGAAGAAATTACCGATGATGTTTTGGATGGAAAGCATTCCATTATTTTTGATCAGACGGAAAACAAATTGCATCTGCACAAGGCGATTTTGTCCCTGTGGCTGGGAGGAAAAAAATGAGTCGAGAAAAAGTTATTCTGGCCTATTCCGGCGGTTTGGATACCTCGGTGGCGATCCACTGGCTTAAGGAAGAGAAAGGATTTGACGTTGTCGCCGTTTTAGTGGACGTGGGACAAGGGAAGGAACTAAAACCTCTCGCCGTCAAGGCCTCAAAGATCGGCGCGGTAAAGACCTATTGCGTTGACGCCAAACGTGAATTTATCGAGCAGTATGTCTGGCCGGCCCTGCAGGCGCATGCCGTTTACGAGGGGAAATACACGCTGGCGACCGCCTTGAGCCGGCCGCTGATTGCCAAAAAATTGATTGATATTGCCCGCAAGGAGAAAGCGACAGCCGTCGCCCACGGCTGTACCGGCAAAGGCAATGACCAGGTGCGGTTTGATATGGCGGTATTAACGCTGGCGCCGGAATTGACGATTATCGCTCCGTTAAGGGAATGGGAATTAATGACCCGGGAGGAGGAGATCGAGTACGCTCAAGCCAGGGGAATTCCGGTTCCGGTGAAGAAGAAGAGTCCTTACAGCATTGACCGGAACCTGTGGGGTATCAGTATCGAATGCGGCGTCTTGGAGGACCCTGACACAGCCCCTCCGGAAGAGGCGTATCAGTGGACCCAGGATCCTCTAAAAGCTCCACGCAAGAGCGTGGAAGTGGAAATCGCGTTCCAACGGGGGATCCCGTACGGATTCAACGGAAAGAAAATGAGTTCGCTTTCCTTAATAGAAAAACTGAACCAGTTGGGAGCGCGCTACGGAATTGGCAGGATTGACTCCGTCGAGAATCGGTTAGTCGGGATTAAGTCGCGGGAAATCTACGAAGCTCCGGCGGCGACGATTCTGCTTCAAGCCCATCGGGAGCTGGAAATGCTGAACCTGGACCGGGAGTTGTTTCAGTTTAAAGAGACATTGGGACCTCGATACGCCCAATTGGTCTATAACGGTCAATGGTTTACGCCGTTAAGAGAAGCTTTGGACGGATTTATCCGGCAGACGCAGTATTGTGTTTCAGGGGTGGTTCGGATGCGGTTATATCCGGGGTTTGCCGCCTGCGTGGGGAGGACATCGGCCTATTCCCGTTATTCAAAGTCGCTGGCGACGTACGAACAAGGGGATCAGTTTGACCGGAAAATTGCCGAAGGGTTTATTAAGGTCTGGGCGATGCCGTATAAAAACTAGGGGACAGGGTTCAGGGGACAGGGTTCAGTAAAAAAATCCGAATGCTGTACCCTGATCCCTGTACGCTGTACCCTGAAAAGGGAGTCTTTCATGAAGAAACTATGGGGCGGGAGATTCAAAAAAGAGATGCATCCGTTATTATTCAAACTGTCGGGAAGTCTTTCTTACGATAAGAAGCTGGCACGGTATGATCTTCTTGGAAGCGTCGCGCACGCGAAGATGCTAGGGAGAACAAAAATTATTCCTCCCAAAGATTCGGCGAGGATTGTCCGCGGATTAGAGTCGCTTTTAAGGGATTTGGAAAAAGGAAAACTTTCACTGTCGGGAAAGTATGAAGACATTCATTCCCTGATCCAAGACGCCCTTGATAAAAGGATAGGAGCTGTCGGGCATAAACTGCATACCGCCCGAAGCCGGAATGATCAGGTGACTTTGGACACGCGTCTCTACTGCCGTGAGGAAGGAAGAAAAATTCAATTGAAGTTAAGAGGCCTCCAGCGGGTTTTTGTGGAGCTGGCAAAGGGGCATGTCGAACATGTTATCCCCGGCTACACTCACAGCCAGCACGCGCAGCCGGTCGCTTTGAGCCATCATTTTCTGGCGTACTGCGGCATGCTGGAGAGGGACAAACAGAGGATTGGCGACGCCTTAAAGCGGATGGACGAGCTCCCTCTGGGGTCCGGGGCGTTAGCGGGGAGTTCGCTTCCGATCGACCGTTTCTATGTCGCCCGGCTGCTCGGATTTTCGCGGGTTTCGCAAAACAGTCTGGACGCTGTGAGTGACCGGGACTATGTGATCGAGCTTTTATCGACCGTTTCGATTCTGTCGCTTCATTTATCCAGGATGAGCGAGGAGTTCATTGCCTGGAGCAGCCCTGAGTTCGGATTTCTGGAACTTGACGACGCTTTTTGCACCGGCAGCAGTCTCATGCCGCAGAAAAAGAATCCCGACCCGCTGGAATTGATCCGGGGAACGACCGGGAGGATTTACGGCAATCTCGTTTCCGTGCTGGTCACTCTCAAAGGGATTCCGTTGGCGTATAACCGGGATATGCAATTGGATAAAGAACCCCTTTTCGACAGCATTGAAAGGATGGAGTTGATTCTGGACATCTTGAGTGAATTGCTTCCAAAGGTCGCTTTTCACGTGCTCCAGATTGACCGCCAATTGAAAGACGAGGGATTATACGCGGCTGATCTGGTGGAGTACTTGGTCCGGAAAGGAATCGCGTTCAGAGAGGCGCACGATATTATCGGGCATCTCATCCGGGATTCGCTGGAACTGGGGAAGCGGCTTTCTGACCGGCCTTTATCGGATTTCAGGAAAATCTGCCCCAGGTTTGAAAAAGATGTTTATAATCTGATGGATCCTTACCGGTCGGTTGATTCCAAGAACGTTGTCGGCGGCACCGCCAGAAACCGCGTGCGCCAGCAGATCCAGCGATGGGAAAGAATCTTAAAAAATGCATGAGTTCGTTTATAAAAACGGAGAGATGATTTGCGAAAGAGTTTCCTTAGCGCGCGTCGCGCGGGGAGCTGGGACCCCTTGCTATGTTTACAGTTTCAGGACATTGACGGAGCATCTCCGGAAATTACAACAGGCGCTTAAGCCGCTTCATCCTCTCATTTGTTTCTCGATGAAGTCGAACTCCAATTTGGCTCTCTGCAAGGCGCTGGTAGATCATGGAGCGGGGTTGGATATCGTTTCCGGGGGAGAACTCTATCGGGCGTTGAAGACCGGCGCGGACCCGCGAAAAATCGTCTTCGCCGGAGTTGGAAAGAGCGATGAAGAGATCCAAGAAGCGCTTCGGCGAAAGATTCTTTTTTTTAACATTGAATCGATCCCAGAGCTGGAGAGGATTAATGAAATCGCAGCGCGAAGGAGAATCATTCCCAATATCGCGCTGAGGGTCAATCCCGATGTGGAATCTTCAACGCACCATTACATTAAAACCGGAGTGGGAACGAGCAAATTCGGCCTTGATTTTCAAACGGCGGCAGGCATTTTCAAGGAAAAAAGGAAATATGCTTCTGTCCGGATTACAGGGATTCACGTTCATATCGGGTCTCAGATCACGAAAGCGAGGCCGTTTGTGCAAGCGCTTCGCAAAACAGTGGATTTTATCGGCCAATTGAGACGCCAGGGGCATTGGATTGCATGGCTGAACATCGGCGGCGGCCTCGGGATTATTTACCAGAAGGAAACTCCACTAACCCCTCAGCAGTTTGCCAAGGCGGTCATTCCGATTCTGAAAGGGAAAGGCCTTCAGATCATTCTGGAACCGGGGCGGTTTATTTCAGGGAACGCCGGGATTTTATTGACACGGGTTCAATATCTCAAAGAGACCCCCTCCAAGCAATTCGCGATTGTGGATGCCA